>CAIKXD010000243.1 GCA_903831265.1 uncultured Bacteroidota bacterium | reverse complement strand
TGTAATCAATGAAAATGCACTTTGTAGCAACACTGAGGTTTCTATTACCAATATTTCTGAGGTAGATTTTGGTGCAGTAACAAAACTGGAAATTTATTGGGATTATATAAATGCCCCGACTGTATTCTTCACAGATGAAACACCAACCTTAAATAAAGTATATAAATATCTCTATAACAATTTCCAATCGCAGCCAAGCAAAACATTTACTATTAGGATTAAAGCATATTCTGGTAGCAGTTGTGCTGATGATGAATTAAGAACCATTAAGCTAAATGGCAGTCCACTTGTTTCTTTTCAAGCCCTGCCTGGAATATGCTTAGAAGCAATACCCCGACAAATTACCCAAGCAACTTTTACAGATGTAACAGGGTTACCAGCTGGCAAGGAATTATATGAAGGGATCGGAGTAAATACGACAGGTTTGTTCTCACCCGCTGTTTCTGGTGCAGGTACTTTCGCAATCAAATATTCATTTGTTGCGAACAATGGTTGCACAATATTTAGTAGCCAGAACATGCTTGTTTGGCCAAGACCTACTGCAGATTTTAGCATTTCAGCATTGCAGTGCGAAAAAAATCCATTGACATTTACAAACAAATCTGTTGCGAATGCTGGAACTATTGTAAAATGGAATTGGGATTTTGGAGATGGAAATCCTGTTCAATCCTTTGCAAATGGCAATCCAGTTACAAATATATATGCAGTCTATAAATCATATACAGCTTCATTAGATGTTGTTACTAATAACGGATGCACGAGCGTTCCTAAAACATTGCCGATTGTAATTAACCCATTGCCATTGGTGAATTTCGATTTACCCAAGGTTTGCTTGCCCGTTGGGAAAGCATTGTTTATCAATAAGACAACAATTCCAGATGTTACAAGCATGACATATTTATGGAATTTTGGAGATCCTTTTGATCCAAGTGCAGGCGTAACTGTTGATGGAAGTCATAACTATAAAAACTTGCAATCATACAATGTAAAATTGATTGCAACGAGTTCGAATAATTGTAAAGACTCTTTGACAAGAAATTTAGTTGATGTGTTTCCACAACCAAAATCTGGTTTCAAAAGCCTAGACTCTGCATGTATTGGTACTGCCATTAACTTCACAGATACAAGCAATGGAATAGTTAGACCAGTTTCATCTTGGAGTTGGGATTTTGGTGATGGCTCAACTGAAAATATAAAAGATCCGATATTTTTGTACAGAACGACTGGAACTTTTAAGTTGAGTTTATTTGTTACAAGTTCGGAGGGTTGTATCTCTGATACCACATACAAATCAATCACCGTCCATCCTTACCCCAAAGTATCAGCCGGTCCGGATTTATATGTATTAGATGATGGTGAGAAGAAGATCAGCGCTACAGCATCTGGTGCTGCACTAAGATATTCATGGGATCCAACTGCTTATCTCAACGCAACAAATATCCTCCAGCCAACTGTTGTTTTTCCAATACAGGATATCATTTATACATTGAGTGTAACAGGAAGGGGAGGTTGTACCAGTAAGGATGATGTTGCAATTACTGTATTGAAACTACCAAAGCCGCCAAATACTTTTACGCCCAATGGGGATGGTATTAATGATCGGTGGGACGTTAAATATTTGGATCAATATCCTGGTTGTATTGTAGAAATTTACACCACACAAGGACAATTGGTTCATAGAACCACAGGATATACAAATACCTGGGATGGAACATTTAAAGGAAATATATTACCATCTGGTACATATTATTATGTTATCGATCCAAAAAATGGCAGAAAGAAAATTGCCGGTTATGTAACCATACTTAAATGATTATAATGAGGAGAGTTGTTTAT
>CAIKXD010000242.1 GCA_903831265.1 uncultured Bacteroidota bacterium | reverse complement strand
TTTAGATTTCGATTTTTCACTTACACATCTTTTCAATAAAGGTGAAGTTATTGAAAATATTGGTAAATTGCAGAAAGTATAAAATAAAGGAAATAATGTGAAGTATTTTTGTTTTATTGTAACAATTGGACCGTTATTTTGTTATATTCAAGTTAAAAAAATTAAAAGTTTGTTGCGTTATTATGGAAAATAAAACCGAAAAAGGCCTATCAGGAAAATCAAATATCAAATATGGTATTTCTGTTTTGATGGTCGAAGATGACTATATCAATATTTTTATGATGCAAAAAATATTTGAATCATTGTTTGATATTAGTTATGCAAAATCGAGTTCAGAAGCACTAAATCTATTAGGAAATAACACCTACGATTTAGTTTTGATGGATATCAACTTAGGAGATGATCAAATTACAGGGGTTGAAATACTCTTAAAAATGAAAGAAGATAACCGACACGCACAAACTAAAATATTTGCAGTTACGGGTTATGTGATGGAAGGGGATAGAGAAAAGTATATTAATATAGGTTTTGATGAACACTTCCCTAAACCATTGGCCAAAGAAACTTTAATGGCAGCCATTGAAAAATTCTTTTAAAGACGTATTCAACTCTTCTGGCTATACTGGCGCGAGTCTTCAGACTCGTGCCTCCAAAATCAATCACCCCAATTCCTTAATTAACTTACTCTACTGGCGCGAGTCTTCAGACTCGTGCCTCCCAAATCAATCAACCCAACTCCTAATTTAATCTACTGGCTTACTCTTTGTTGGTGTTATCACCAACAAACTATTCTGGCGCGAGTCTTCAGACTCGTGCCTCTAGAATCAATCAACCCAATTCCTAAATTAACTTACTCTTTGTTGGTGTTATCACCAACAAACCCATCCAGGCGCGCGCATCCTCAATATGACTTTAAGAATCTTATTCCTTCACCAACCTACAAACTTGAGAACCATTAATTCTTGCCACATAAATCCCTTTAGGAAACGCTTGTAAATTAATGATTTTAGCATTGCCTTGGCGCAATACTATCTCACCAAAAATATTAAATACTTCCACAGTTTTAATATTTTGACTTTCATTAAAAGTAAAAATGCCGCTGCTTGGATTAGGATATAACCACAAGCGAGCCACTTGCGGTAGCGCATTGTTCGTTTTCACTGCCATATCAAAATTGTTTTGTGTGGTGTTGGTAATGATAGGCGCATTATAATCAAAATAAATATAAGCTGTATTTTCTATTTGTGTGCCGTTGGGCAAGTTAGGTAAAGGTTTTAAACGGTATTGAAAATAACCCATACTGCCTTCATAATCTGTGGTGCTATCGGCTAACATAATATTGTTAAACCTGACAGTTAAAATATTTCCATTAATGTATATCTGCGCAGGATGCGAATAACCGCGTACTTCAAAAGAATTGATATCTAAATTATTATCCAAAGTATCTCTCAAACGAATATTAAAAGCTGGCGCGTTTCCTGTGTTTTGAAAGTGAATGGTGTAGTTAAACCAATCACCATAACCAGGCAACACATTTACAGGATAAACTTCTTTCATGTTGGGGTCGTAGGAGTTTACCACTTGGTAGCAAAAATCGTAAACGTTATTTGTTAAATCAGCATCCAAAGGTGTGGGGTTAATTTCTACCTGCACACATATTTGATCTCCAGCTTGGGCGGTGGTGTCCGTTTCAAAGTTGATACCGAATGATGCTGGTGTAAGATTAACAAAGTCTGTAACAGTATAAGTAAAATCACTTCCATTAATTGTTGGTATTAGCGCGCCGGGGGGTATTGAAAAATAACTTACAGGACCTGTCACAGAAATAGTTACTGTGCCCGAATAATTAGATGACCCACAAGCTAAATTGTACCATGTTTCATTATTGGAGATATTGGTTAGCAGCCTATGCACTTGTCCGGGAAAAACAATACCTTGACTATTTACTGAATGTACATTTAAATCAAATTCGTTACATACTATTGGAAAATTTAAACCCGAGATAGTTTGGTTTGCTGAATCTAAAATAGCATTTTGATTGTTCGATTGCCCGCATGCCATTGAAACTGGCAAAACATTATCTTCAATTTTTACTGTAAAACTATCGGGCAACAATGAGCTAAAACTATAAACACCGTTTGTAGTATAACTTAAGCCAACATAATTATTTTGACCGTCATAAAGTTTAACTGGTATATTTTCTGTTGGTAAATCACTGCTTTGGTGCATACAGTTATTGTTTTGATCTGTGTAAACATAGCCTGTAATACCAACATTAGCGCAATTATTGGGATTGTTAAACAAATCATTTTCTACACAAAAAGGCAAACCTAAACTATAATTGGTTTGGTTAGGCACACAAGTGAGTGGGTTGTTTGTTATATTTCCATTGGTAGAATCAGTTACGATTGGCAGGTTAACTAGGCAAGAAATATTGTTGTTATTAATCAAAAACGTGAACATTAAGTTTGGAACCGAAGGAAGGCTACTTAATTGATTGTAACTACAATCTAATGTATGAATGGTGTTTGGTAAGTATGAAAGACTGGTTAATTGATTATAACTACAAAATAAACTATGTAAAGAGTCAGGCAATGTTGGAATATTGGATAATTGATTACTCATGCAATCTAATTTTAACAAATTTGAAGGCAATTGTGGTATAGTGCTTAATTGATTATAACCACAATATAAATATTTTAATGTGTTAGGTAAGTTAGGAAGCGTGGTTAATTGATTTTGAGAACAGCCTAATTCAACCAGGTTTGGTGGTAAAGTTGGAAGGCTCGTGAATTGATTTATTGCACAATGAAAAGTCTGTAAATTGTTGGGTAACGATGAAATGTTAGACAATTGGTTATCTGCAGTGTTAAAGCTAAGTAAGGAAGCAGGTAATGATGGAATGCTGGTTAATTGATTAGAACTACAATTTAATTCAATCAATGAACTTGGCAATAGGGGTAAGTTCGTTAATTGATTATATTGACAAGCTAAACGCTCTAAAGTGTTTGTTAATGCAGGCAAACTGTTTAATTGGTTATTCCAACATTGTAATCTAATTAATGATATGGGTAAAGTTGGTAGGCTGGTTAATTGATTGTTACTACATCTAATAATTTGTAATAAGCTGGGCAATGTCGGGAGGCTTGATAAATAATTAAAATCACAATTAAGTTCAATAAGATTAGTAAAATATTGAACACCATCTAAGTTGTATATATTGGAATTGTTTACAGTTAATTGCGTTGTATTTAAAATTAGTGAGCATGTTGTATCCATTTGATTACCATTCATGCAACTAGGAAACAGCTGCTGAAGTTTGGTTGCAAATCCTGCATCTGGTATTGTTACCCATTGCGCATTTGCTGGCGCTAATTGTAGGCAAAAAAGAATTAAAAAGGAGAGGAGTATTTTCTTCATGGGGCTAATTTTTATCAAATGTAGTAAATATTGTTTGTGTTTTTTGCATTGTGTTTTTTAATGATAGCGTTAGCTTTTTATTTGATGACTTGATTACGGTTTGTGCTAATCGTTGCGAGTGAGCACCTCGAAGGTAACTTTGAACCGTTATTGCAAAGGCGCAATGCGACTGACGCAATCTGCTTAAAGGAATGGTACTAACTTTATGGAGATTACGCCTCGTTTACGCAATGTCGCGCAGAAAAAAGGAAGCTCTTTTGTGTGCATCCTCCAACTGCCCAAACGCACCGTCATGGCGGGCTTGACCCGCCATCATCCCAATTGCTCATGATGATGGATTGTATATCAGATTTTAAAATTATCTAAGTGCAATTTTCTTAATATTAAATTACTTGAATAGTCATAGTCCTTAGCTTTATGATGAGTAAATCTTTATCCATAAGTTTGGAGGATTGCGGGTCGAGCCCGCAATGACGGTTAGAAGGGAGTATGCGCTTCTCAATGAATAGTTCTACAGAGACTTTTCTCAATGCCCCTAGGTTAGGAAGGCGCGGCTTTTCGCAAGGACGAAATTCAGCAAAAGCGGGTGAAGCAAGGTACCTTGTACCGCGGAAAACGCGACCCCGCTTCAGCGGGGATTTGCCCAAAAAGAAATCATCATAATTATTATGATGATGGTTTAAAATTAAGCTAAAAGGTAAAATGGTTCATGTTTGTGAGTACACAAACATGAAGATAAAAAAAAAGAGTAAGTAGTTTTCTACTTACTCTTTAGGTTGAAAAATTATTTATATTAATTATTTTCCGAAGGTGCGGCTGTTTCTTTGGCTGCTCCTTCTGGCTTAGGCATTAAGGCCTTTTTACTTAATTTGTATTTACCTGTTTTTGGGTCAACACCAATTAATTTTACCGAAATAATTTCGCCTTCTTTAAAGATACCATCCATCGTTTCGATACGCTTGTGGTCGATTTCGGAGATGTGCAATAAACCATCTTTACCAGGCATAAACTCAACAAAAGCACCAAAAGCCATGATTGATTTTACTTTACCTGTGTAGGTTTCGCCCACTTCTGGAATAGCAACAATACCACGGATTCTAGCTGATGCCTTATCAATAGAAGCTTTATCAGGCGATGAAATCTCTACTCTTCCGATATTGCCAATTTCTTCGATACTAATAGTAGCGCCTGATTCACGTTGCATTTCCTGAATAATTTTTCCTCCAGGGCCAATAATAGCACCAATAAATTCTTTAGGAATTTCGATGATCACAATTCTTGGTGCATGTGGTTTGTAATCTTCTCTCGGCGCTTCAATGGTTTTAGCCATTTCACCTAAAATATGTAAACGGCCTGCTTTTGCTTGGTTCAAAGCTTGTGCTAATACTTCATAAGACAATCCATCAACTTTAATGTCCATTTGGCAAGCCACGATACCATCTTTGGTACCAGTAACTTTAAAATCCATATCTCCTAAATGATCTTCATCACCTAAAATATCAGATAATACAGCGTAATCACCTTTATCGTTGGCAATTAAACCCATCGCAATACCTGCTACTGGTTTGGTAATTTTAATACCAGCATCCATTAACGCTAATGTGCCTGCGCAAACAGTCGCCATTGATGATGAACCGTTTGATTCTAAAATATCAGAAACTACACGAATGGTATAAGTTGAATCTGCTGGCAATACACGCTTTAACGAACGCATGGCTAAGTTACCATGACCAACTTCTCTACGGCCTGTGCCACGCATAGGTTTTACTTCGCCAGTACTAAAAGGAGGGAAGTTGTAATGTAATAAAAACTTGTTGTAACCGTTTACTACTGCACCATCAATCATTTGCTCATCTAATTTGCTACCTAAGGTAACTGTGGTTAATGATTGTGTTTCGCCACGGGTAAAAATAGCTGAACCATGCGCAGAAGGTAAATAATCAACTTCGCTCCAAATTGGACGAATTTGATCTAATTTTCTGCCATCTAAGCGTGTTCTTTCTTTTAAAACACAGTCTCTGATGGCATCTTTTTCTACATCGTGGAAGTATTTTTTAATTAAGAAATTATTGGCTTTTTGATCTTCTTCAGATAAAGTAGCTGCAAATTCTTCTCTAATAGCTTTAAATAAACCAGCTCTTTCTGTTTTATTGGCGTTGCCTGATTTAGCTACTTCGTATACTTTATCATAACATGCTTTTTCAATAGCAGCCTTTAATTCTAAGTTATGATTTTCGTGATTGTATGCTCTTTTAGTTGTTGATTTAACCATTTCGGCCAATTCTAACTGTGCTTGGCATTGAATTTTGATGGCTTCGTGCGCTACTTTCATGGCTGCTGCTAAATCGTCTTCGCTACACTCATTCATTTCGCCTTCTACCATGTTAATGTCTTTCATGGTACCCGCTACAATAATATCTAAATCGGCAGTTTCCATGGCTGTGCGCGATGGATTGATGACAAATTTACCATCAATACGACCAACTCTTACTTCAGAAATTGGACCATTAAAAGGAATATCGGAAACGGAAATAGCTGCAGAGGCTGCTAATGCTGCTAAAGCATCGGGCATTACGTCTGCATCTGAAGAAATTAGCGTAATTAATACTTGTGTATCAGCATGATAATCATCTGGGAATAAAGGTCTTAAAGCTCTATCAACCAAACGAGAAATTAGAATTTCGTATTCAGATAATCTTGCTTCACGTTTGAAGAAACCACCTGGGAAACGCCCAACAGATGCATATTTTTCTTGATAATCAACCGACATTGGAAGAAAATCAACATTTTCGCCCACTTCTTTTTTTGCACAAACTGTGGCTAACAACATGGTATTTCCCATGCGCACTACAACTGATCCATCTGCTTGTTTAGCTAATTTACCAGTTTCGATAGAAATCATTCTTCCATCACCAATATCAAACGTTTTTACTATTGCTTGTTGCGACATCTTTATTTAAATTTTTAATATATAAAAAAAGGCAATCGTAAGGGATTGCCTTTAAGGTTTAATTTCTTAAGCCAGATTATTTTCTGATTTCTAAATCTTTCAAAACAGCTCTGTAGCGATAAATCTCTACATGTTTTAAATGGTCTAGCAATCTTCTTCTTTTACCAACCAAGTTTAACAAGGCTCTTTGCGTGTTGAAGTCTTTTTTATTTTTCTTCAAATGCTCAGTCATGTGGTTGATTCTGAATGTGAACAATGCTATTTGAGACTCTGCAGAACCTGTGTCTACTGCTCCTTTTCCGTGTTTTGTAAAAATGTCTTTCTTTACTTCTGATGTTAAATACATGCTATATAATATTTTTTTCAAAAAATTGAGGTGCAAATATAGAATTCTATTTTCAATATTCAAATAAAAAACATCCTAGATGCTACATTTTAAAGGAATTTAATATTTTAACATTTTTAATGTATAATGTCAAATGTTTGATTATCAATAAT
>CAIKXD010000241.1 GCA_903831265.1 uncultured Bacteroidota bacterium | reverse complement strand
TTAATTCATCAGGTGTTTTTTTCCACCACTTAGAAGTTTGTAAAGTTTCAAATATTTCAGAATCCAATCTACTTCTAATTATTCTTTGAGGATTTCCAACAACAACTGAATTTGCAGTTATATCTTTATTTATTAATGCACCTGCTCCAATTATAACTCCATCACCAATTTTGACACTACCAATAATATTGACTCCAACACCAATCCAACAATTATTACCTATAACAACTTTGCCTGCCTTAGGAATATTTTTCATCCTCCCATCAAACAAAAAATTTGAGTTATAAGGCGTAATGGTATTCATTGTATGATTTGAGGAAATAATATTTATTTTAGGGCCTAATTGGGTGTAATTCCCTATTTCTACTTCACCTTCCATCCAGTTAAATGAACCAATGGTTGTACCTAAACCAAATTTAGCTTTAGCAAAAATTCTTGTGTATTCACCTATAAAATTATATCCTCCAAATGAGATATTATTTGACAAACCTGCATTTAAATAAATTTTTACAGGATATCCTAAATCATTATTAAACTCCCTTTTATTTCCAAGGTTAGTTTTTTTGCCTAGAAGTTTATTAAGAATTCCCCTAATCATTAAAACTCCATTTTTGTTCAACCAACACAGAATTAACTAATCCATCATCTAATCTACCTGTTCCAAAAAAATCACCTTTATGTACTTCAAAATCAATTATGCTCTCTTTTGCATAAGAAGTGTCTCTTCCATATTTAAATGTTACATCAATAGAATAACTTCCAGGTAATAATGGCAATTTGGGTATTTCAATATTTATTTCTCCAATATCTTTAAGAGAAATCTCCCCATTGAATGCTACTTTTGAAAAACAAAAAAATGGGGTATTTCCAAATGAATCTTTAATTAATAAAATTACATATGGCGATTTTCCAAATACTTTAGTTATATATTTTAAATTAATGATTACCGAATTACCAGTTTGCCAAATTACATTTTCATCTCTCTTATCATTAGCCAATAAATTAATTCCAGTAAGTAACCAATCACCACTTCCTTTATAGTCTGAGTAATCAGCCTCATTCACATAATTATTTGATGAAAGATATTTTTTAATCATATCTGGAGGTAAACCTACATCACTAATTGAACCTTTATTTAGCAGTACAACCCTATCACAAAGCGCACCAACAGCTGCAAGGTCATGAGAAACAAACAATACCGTTCTTCCGTTGTTTCCCGAAATCTCCTTCATTTTTCCCAAACATTTTTTCTGGAACTCTGCATCTCCAACAGCAAGTACCTCATCAATGATCAATATATCTGGCTCTAAAAAGGCTGCTACTGCAAATGCCAACCGCACCTTCATTCCACTGCTATATCTTTTTACTGGAGTATCAATAAACTTAGGAATTCCACTAAATTCAACTATTTCATTGAATTTAGAATCAATTTCTTTTTTTGTCATTCCCAAAATAGTGCCGTTCAAATAAACATTTTCACGACCAGTTAATTCAGGATTAAATCCAGTTCCAACCTCTAATAATGAGGCAACTTTACCTTTAATTAGGATTTGACCTTCCGTTGGATCTGTGATTTTAGACAATATTTTAAGCAATGTACTTTTACCTGCACCATTTTTACCAATAATTCCTAAAACCTCTCCTTTTTTAACATTAAATGTAATGTCCTTATTTGCCCAATAAATATCTGAACTTTCAAATCCATTGAACTTAGATAATCCTTTTAGCCTTTTTAAATTCCTTAGAGGTTTTTTAAAAAAAGAAACAAGGGCTGAACCAAGCGTATCATGTTTTACCTCCTCAAGACCAATTCTATAAGCCTTTGAAATTCCATTAACTTGAATGGCTATATCTTCTTCAATCTTATTTTTAGGCAACATCAGCAAAATTTGATTCTAATTTATTGAAAACGTTTAACCCTATTATAAAAAGTAAGATTGCACCAATTAAACTTATTCCAATTAAGTCCCAAGGGATTTCTTTTGTGGATATTACAGCAGCTCTGAAACCCTCAATTACACCAGTCAATGGATACAATCCATAAATATGATAGGCAGTAGTCCCGTATTTTTCGAGTATTAATGAGGCTGGAAAAACAACAGGAGCTGCATACATTAATAATGGTACTGCGAAAGTGATTCCAAATTTAACATCCCTATATTGTATAGCCAATGAACTTAACCAAAAGCCTAGTCCTGCAGTGGCTAACAATAAAATTAATATCAATAATGGTATTAAAAATAATTTCATTGTTGGCATATATTGATAATAAAACATCAACAAAATTAATATTACAAAACTGATTGAAAAATCAATTAATTTAGATAAAACAGGGGTTAAAGGAATAATTAATCTTGGGAAATACACTTTAGTAAACAACCCTGCACTTGAAATTAAACTTGATCCTGATGCATTTAATGTATTTGCAAAATAAGTCCAAGGAATAAGCGCAGCATAAGAAAAAATAGGGTAAGGAATCCCATCAGAAGGAACACCAGCCAGTTTACCAAAAACAATTGAAAACACCAGCATACTAAAAACTGGATTAATTAATGCCCAAGCAAATCCTAGCACAGATTGCTTGTAAATTACAGTAACATCGCGTAATACCATAAAATACAATAAATCTTTATAACGATAAATTTCTTTAAAATTTATTTTATTAGAACTTTTACGTGGTTCAATTATGGTAATATTATCCATTTATTAAATTGTATAAGTATTGGATTCAAACTTTGATAAATTATTTTTTATGAAATCTACCGCATGAATCAATCCTTGTTGCATAGATATTGTGGGTTGCCAATCCAATAACTCTTTGGCTTTTCTGTTATCGCAAATTAACTTAAAGACTTCACTATTTTTGGGCCTAATTCTTGTCGTATCTTCTATCACAGCCTTATTAGTTCCGGCAATTTCTTGAATTATGTTCACTATTTCGCCAACGGTATATCCAACTCCTGTTCCAACACTTATTACTTCCCCACTGGAATTTGGAGACAAACCTGCTAATAAAAAACCTCTCGCAGTATCTTTCGCATAAACCATGTCTCTAACAGGGGATAAACTGCCTAATTTAATCTCTTTATGACTCCCAAGCGCCTGACTGATAATGGTTGGGATGACCGCTCTCATGGATTGACGCGGTCCAAAAGTATTAAAGGGCCTGAAAATACAAACAGGCAAACCAAATGAAAGATAGTAACTTTCTGCTATTTTATCTGCACCAATTTTTGTGGCACTGTAAGGTGATTGTCCTTGCAGTGGATGTTTTTCATCAATAGGCGCGTAAATTGCCGTACCATAGGTTTCGGATGTAGATGTAACCACAAGTTTACCAACTTTATTTTTTTTACATGCTTCCAACATATTTAATGTTCCATTAATATTTGTTGTAACATAGGCTGCTGGAGCAACATATGAATATGGAATTCCAATAAGAGCGGCTAAATGTAATACGATATCTAGACCCTGGGTAAGGCTATCCATTTGAAAAGCATCAGTTACATCTCCAAATACAATTTTTATTTTTTCCAACACTGCTTTTTCTAAAAAATTTAAATTAGCAATATTTGAATTAGAGTTGTAATGGACAAGTGCTGTTACATTTGCTCCATTTAATACTAATTCTTCTACAACATGGCTACCAATAAACCCGGCAGCTCCCGTAACTAAAACATTCTTACCCTTGTAATTTTGTATCATAAATCAAATAAATTATTATAATCCATATTTGCTTTTAAAAAATCATTTGGCATACCAATATCAAGCCAATACTCTTCAATAGGAAAAGCATTTAATCTCTTTTTATAAACTAATATTTGGTCTATTAAATCCGTTATATCATAGTATTTGTCTTTTGGAATAAATTCTAAACATTGTTGATTCAGAACATAAATTCCACCACTTACTCTATATGTATAAGAAGGTTTTTCTAAAATCCTATTTACCATTACACCATCTGTTTCAAGTACACCATAAGGGATTTTTGAGGTATAATTCGTACAACCAATTGTCATTATTCCATTATTGGAGTTATGGAAATCTAGGATATTTTTATAATTAAGTCCAGTTAGAAGATCACCATTCATGACTAAGAAAGGTTCTTTGATACGATTCTCAAGATTTTTAACAGCGCCAATAGTACCTAATTTTTCTTTTTCTTCATAGTAGGAAATATTAAGACCAAATCTGCTTCCATCTCCACAAAAATCTTCAATTGACTTTGATAAATACCGAGTACACAAAATGATATTTCTAAAGCCAAAAAACTCTAACCTTTCCAAAATGGTTTGGAGTATTGGCTTGTCACCTACAACTAATAATGGCTTTGGTGTATTCTTCGTTAATTCGCCCAATCGGTGCCCCTCACCACCTACCATTATTACCACATGGTTTGATATTGTACCAAATTTATGCCCTTTTTCGGCAGTTTGAATTCCTATTAAAAAATTAGCTTTATTTACAATTGGAACAATGGAAATTTTCTTTTCCTGCAATATTTCGAATGAAATATCATCTATTTCGTGGTCAAAGTATTTTACAGGTTGATTGTTAAATATCAATTGGATTTTGTCTTCAATTAATTTTCCTCCCAAAATTGCCCTTCTAATATCGCCATCACTTAAAGTACCCAATAAAAAACCTGCCTCATCAACAATTACAAGTGAACCCTTTTTATTTTTATCAATTTTGACCATACAAACTTTGATGGTTTCAGTTGGTAATGCAGTAAGTTTATTTAATTCTTCCTTTGTTCGAATCATTGCTAGTAATTTTTTTTAAATATGACTCCACATTGATTTGATGAGTATACTCTATTATTGATTTGATTTTATTATCAGAAATATTTAGAGCATTGTCGTATGGAACAATTGGTGCCAATTTAACTTGATAATTTACATGCTTAATAGATTCATATAATTTAATCAATTCAATTATGTCGAACCTGTCCTTGCCTATAATATTAAATATTCCTTTTGAATTATTCTGTTGAATTATATTTACAATGATGTTCGCACAATCAAAAACATGCAAAAAATACCTTACCAACGAACCATTATTGTTGAATTCTAATTCCCGATTGGAATTAGCTGATTTATTTAAGTAAGCAAATACCCCTTTCAATTGTTTTTCACCATATAAATTTGACAAACGTATGATAGTATATGAATTTGCATCAAGAGAATTGATTATAAGCTTTTCTGCTATGCATTTCGCAACTGAATAAGGAGTTTCTGGTTGCATTGGACTATTCTCATTCGCCTCAATGGTGGACCCATAAACACCTACTGTAGAAATCTGAATTAACCTCGTTTGAGGCGATGCTTGTATTAAATCAATTAATTTTTGTACTCCAATTGAGTTTAGGTTCAAACATTCCTCAATAGGATTTGTAATTTGACCTGACAAATTTAGGATGAAGTCGAAATTATGTTTAGTCAAGGAAGCTATTTTCTCTGAATCTAATAAACTACCTTGAATATGATTTGGATTTTGGTAAAAACTTCTTGACAGGGTATAAATATTTATAAATTGGTTTTCAAGGAAAACTTCTTGAATACTTCGACCTAAAAGTCCCTGTCCACCAATTAACAACACTTTAGTTGCCTTCATAAAAAACCTTTTGGATACTCACCTTATTAAAGTCTATGGTTTTTAACAAATTAACAATAGTTTTAGCTGAATCCCCTTTGCCATATGGATTTTCAATTTTGCTTACAAAATCTCTAAATTCAGTATCGAATATAGCTTTATCAATTGCTAATTCAATTTGGTTCTGATCATTAGGTACATCGATAACGTTTGCAGCTCTTTCTCTACCCATTTGTCTATTACCTATGTTAATGGCAGGAATCTTTAAGCTTGGAGTTTCATGAATGCCTGACGATGAGTTACCAATTAATGCCCATGCGTTTCTGTATAAATTTACAAACTTAACAGTAGATAAAGAAGGTAACCATTTTAAACCTGATGATTTTATTTCTTCAATAATCCTTGCATGACCTGCATCATTATTGGGCAACAATACTATAGCTTGAATTCCTTTATTTTTTATTGCATTAATAGTTTCTTTGATTTGATCAAATGATGATTTAGCCTCGGTTGTAACAGGATGTTGAATCATTAACAAAAATGGTTTAGAAAAATCTACTCCAAATTCAGCTTCTAATTCTTCTTTAGGTAAATAGGGCGTATTTACTAATACATCTATTGAAGGGCAACCTGTCACATATATATCATTTGGGTTTTCGCCCAACCTGATCAATCTCTTTTTGGCGTCTTCAGTTGCAGGAAAATGAACATGAGAAAATTTACTCATAGCATGACGAATACTTTCATCAATACTTCCAGTGACCTCCCCTCCTTGAATATGAGCAACAGGAATGTTCATATGCGCTGCTGCAATAGTAACTGCAAAATTACCTCCAATATCAAAACCAGATAGAACGAGATCAGGCTTTGATTTTTCTAATTCATTGGTTACACCTTCTAAAACTCTTGCCATAGATCTAACCATTTCAGCTCCATTATCAGGATTCCCTTCTACGAACATCGGAATCTTTGCATTTATTGTAAATCCATCATTTTCGATATAATTAATATCTTTACCATGTAGATTAAGTAAGCAAATACCTGTAACTACTAAATAAATTTCAAAAAATGAATCTTCTTTCATTTTTGTTAAGATAGGCTTGTATCTTGAATAATCAGCTCTTCTTTCAATTAGAATAAATACTTTCATATATGATTTAAATTAATTATTTTTTTGTTAGTTCATCTGAAATAGGAAGATTTAAATCCTTAAGTGAAACATGTTCATCAGGTTCTAGCGTATTTTCACAAACCTGACCCAAAACAAAGTCGTAAAATTCCGCTCTTATTTCGCCAGTCCCTGGTCTTTTTACCCAAATATTATCTGTAGTGAATTTTTCACCAGCTAAAATCGTTTTTGTTGTAACAATGGTTGCAAAGGCAAAATCCATGGTTACTTGTTCTTCTTTAGCTGGCACTTTGTTGCCTCCTAACATTTTGTGAATTTCGGCACTTCCAATTATTAATTCCTTGCAATTGTTTTCATCCATTGAACAAATAATATCTGGTCCAATCCTTTGCATATTGTCAGTAAAGTGTCGTTCTAGCAAAGCAGCTCCCTGTGCAACAGCAGCTAAGCATGCTAAGTTAGAAATAGTATGATCACTTAATCCAACAGGTAGTTCTGGAAATTCTTCCATCAATTGCTGCATAGCACCTAAGCGGACTAAATGATTCGGAGTTGGGTATAGGTTTGTAGTATGCATTAAAGCTAACGGTACGTCGTATTTTTTTATGGTTTGAACAGCTTTTCTTACGCTTTCAATTGTGTTCATACCTGTGCTTAATATCATAGGCTTACCAAACGATGCAATGTGTTTAAGTAAAGGATAGTTATTACACTCACCACTTCCAATTTTGTAAGCTGGAACATTCATCTTTTCTAATCGGTCTGCGGCAGCCCTTGAAAAAGGAGTAGAAATAAATATCATACCTTGACTTTCTACAAAATTTTTTAATTTTATTTCATCTTCCTCATTTAAGGAGCATCGTCTTATTATTTCATAAATTGAAGCATCAGCATTTCCGGGGATAACCAATTTTGCTGCACCACTCATTTCATCTTCAACAATATGTGTTTGATGTTTTATTACTTCTACACCAGCTCTTTTAGCAGCATCCACCATTTCAAAAGCAGTTTTTAAACTACCTTCATGGTTAATACCAATTTCTGCAATTACTAGAGGAGGATAACTAGATCCAATTTTCCTGCCATTTATTTCAATATATGTATTCATACTAAATAATTTTATTTTTCAATAAAAATTCTGCAAATAAAATATCTTTTGGTTCATCAATATCAACCAAAGATTCTTCACAATCCATTAATAATGGAAAGACATCTGATGTTAGGATTTCTTTCTTATTAATAGATTCTTTTTTGGTTATATAAATTAAGCCATTTTCGTAATAATCAGGTTCAATATCCTGCATTCTTTGTCCAGGGCTGTAGTTGGTTGGAGTATAAAATGAGTCTTTTATTTTACCAAATTTTCTATTTAATATTGAAAATGAAGCTAGACTATTTCTATTGTTCTTTTCAAATTCTTTAATCGCACTTTCAATTAAGTTTTGAGGTCTAATTGGGTTTGTTACTTGTAATAATATCATGGCATCACATGCAATATTATTTTCTTGAAAGAATCTACTTTGAAAAAATAATACATCAGCTGTGGAAGCAGTATCACTACCTAAGTCTTTAGGTCTCTTTGTAATGTTTACACCATAATTTTGAGCAACTAAAGCAATTTCATCATCATCAGTGTTTACCCAAATATAAGTTTTATTAAAAGTTCTTAACGCAAACAAAATACTATGATCAATTAATGGTAAACCATTTAAAGGGTATATATTTTTTCTTGGAAACCTTTTAGAACCTCCTCTCGCGGGTATGACTATTTGATAATTCATTAGAGTTGATGAAACTTTGATTTTTTGGATAGTGCGCACGAACATTTCAAAGTATAAAAGTTGGTTAAAAAACCCCTCTAGATTTATCTTGATGACTGGTTACACAATTGAAGATTTCAATCGATTGCTACCATATTTTGAGGAGGCACACGATCAGTATTTGAGCAAACACGAGATTAGTGGGAAGAAAAAAAGTGGTTTTCGAAGGTTTGTGATCTACCAAAGTAGCCC
>CAIKXD010000240.1 GCA_903831265.1 uncultured Bacteroidota bacterium | reverse complement strand
ATATGTCACAATTACTAGGAATATAACCTAAGTATGGATAAAAATATCGATCACAAACTACTATCCATCTGTAATTCTGCCTTGGGATATTAATACTATTCGCAATTTTTTTAAGATTTTGAGGTCTTGAGCAGGGAGTAATGATGTTAATAAATATTTCTGGCATGATTTTTTACGGGGAATATTAATTTTTAAGAACTGGGTTTATTCTTTAATAAATAGTGGTGATGTAATTTCAGATAAAACTTTTATTTTATATCCACAAATAAAAGTTATTATAAATTGATTATGGACAATCAGAATGGTTTTGTTGCTTCAACATAGAGGCTCTCATGCTCGCGCAACTTCTGATCAATGGCAAGAACAGGGTCAACGGAAACACCATACTCAGTTTGATGAATTTTACAGAACCCAACTTTTTTTAGCAATGCATAAATAGTTTCAAAATCATAGGCAAATTTGTGTTCTCCAAACTGACGAAAAACCATATTCACAAGTTCCATCTTAGTTTCATACTCTGTCCAAAAATAGGGGTCTTTATGACCAGATAGTAGCCCCCTTAGTTTTTCAATTTCCAACCAATCATCCTGCACATAAGCTTTAAGATATCTCCCTGCATCAGGAACAATTATCCTGATCGTCCCCCCAGGTTGCAAAACACGAAAACACTCATTTAAAAAAAATGGTGCTGTTGTATAATAGTCAATATGTTCAAAAAAATGTTCCGAAAAAATACATCGTACTGAAGCATCTGTAAAGGGCTGCTTATTACTGCAGTCAAGAACACAGTTTATTCCCTCTCCAGAATGTGCATCTACATTAATCCACCCAAATTTACCGTGAGATCCGGCACCAAAATTTATCATCAAATTTGTAGCTTTCAAATACTTGCGTCGTAATATTCTATCATTATACTTAATCCGTGGCATTGTGATTTCATCATGAATTTTATGCCAAAAAGACATTGGAGCTATCAACACTAATATTTTTTTTAACCTAACTTTTACTTTATATAACATATTAAAATATTAACTTTTTGGTGTTTAGGGTTTGATGAAGTATTTATTTTTAAATGATCTTAATAATAACCATGGAGATAATAAAAATTTGCCCAATTTAAAACTGAAACTATTTTCGTAACTCTTTTTGGTTTCATTTACAAGCTTTACATTTTCCATCAACGCTTCTTCGCAAGCTTGCAATTCCAACTCCTTTAGTTCCTGACTATGTTCAGCATCAAGCACATCTATATATTGATGAATATCTTTATAAATTATTTTAGCCAGCAACTGCCAGGAATATGCTGCTTTGGCATTCTTACCCAAAAATTGAAGGCCCGTTAGCGATCTTTCATGCACATGAATATAATAAAGTTTGTCTTTTAAAGCGATCCCTTTATATAGTTTTAATATTCGGTATATCCAATGTATATCTTCAGCTACCCTACCCGAAAAGTAAGGATGGTATCCACCTGTTTTATTCAACACTTCTTTAGTTATCATCATGGACGCACAAATAGTAGGAAACGATGAAATATCTTTTCGATGCCCAAAATTTAGAAACTCCTCTTTAAGAGCTTCATCAGATATCGCAATCCTTTTTTCTAATGGGCCCTTTTTATTTAGATATTGATAGTTGGTAAAACAGATGCCTAATGCTGGATCCTCTTTAAATTTTTCCACCTGTTTTCCAATCCGATTTTCATCGCTCCAATCATCAGCATCCTGAAAACAAATTAAGTCTCCCTTAACTTCTCGCAACACAGTATTTACCGCCCCTATCTTTTTTGTATTTTTT
>CAIKXD010000239.1 GCA_903831265.1 uncultured Bacteroidota bacterium | reverse complement strand
ATTGTTTATTTAAAAATTTGCAGACAAAAAATTATTTCCGATATTTAAACTTTAATTTAACCACAAAAAAAATGAATAAGAAAATTACAATTTTTATCACCTTAGTAATATCATCATTTCAAATAGGGTTTGGTCAGCAAGCATCAACACCCGAAACTGGCGTAATCTATCCCGAATACATGGGCGTTTCGAGGCCTTTGTCGGATTTTTTTGTAAATGAAGAAGACGAATTAAATGCGCAAACTGTTTTTAAAGAATCAAAAGACAAAGAACACAGAACGCCTCAAACATTTCAGTTTACAGCAGAGGATGGACCAGAATATAGAAATGATGAATCTACCATTCAAAAAGAACAAGGAAACAGAAGTGTTTTTGCACCTCTAACAAATTGGGCTGGTCAAACAGGAGGCGGAAGTTGTCCTCCTGATCCATCAGGCGCAGCAGGTCCAAATCATTATGTGCAAGCCGTTAACGCAACTCCTTTTAAAGTCTTTAACAAAACAAGCGGTGCTACGGTGGGTACTATCAGACAAATAGGTTCTCTGTGGAGTCCTGCTACAAGCAATGATGGAGATCCAATTATATTATATGATAAGTATGCCGACCGTTGGTTTGTATCTCAATTTGGTACCACTGGGAATAAAATTTATATTGCAATTTCTCAAACAAACGATCCTACAGGTTCTTATTTTACCTATACCTACACCTCACCTCAATTTCCCGATTACCTTAAATTTTCCATTTGGGCAGACGGCTATTACATGACAGCAAATACAGGAACAGATAGAGTTTTTGTTTTTGAAAGAGATAAAATGATTTTAGGACAAACTGCTAGATCTGTTTACACAAGTTTTACAACAGGTAACGTTTCAGGTTTCTTTTTGCCAATGCCAGCAGATGCAGATGGCGTGTTACCCCCTGTAGGTACACCATGTCCTTTCTTTTGGTATACCGAAAATTCTTGGGGTGGTGGTAATGTAGATGGCATCAAATATATCAATGCTACTGTAAATTGGGTGCCAACCACACCAACATTAACGTTTAGCGCTACAACCACTGTTCCAACTGCGGCATTTGATGGAACTTATAATAGTAGTTGGAACGATATTCGTCAAAGTACATCTAGTTCAACTTTATTAGATGGTATTGGCGGTGTAATATGGTACAGAGCCCAGTGGCGTCAATGGACTGGTTACAATACAGTGGTGTTGTGTTGGGGTGTTAAAATTAGTTCCACACAAAGAAGTATTAAATGGGTAGAATTACGCCAAACTCAGCCTTCAGGTGCCTGGACGCTTTACCAAGAGGGTATTTATGCTCCCGATGCACTTAACAGATGGGTTGGCAGTATTGCCATGGACGATAATGGCAGCATTGGTTTAGCATACGCATGTGCTGGACCAACACCAGCAACATCTGTAGGTATGAGATATACTGGTAGATTAGCCACAGACCCACTTGGTCAAATGACTTTTGCTGAAACAGTGGCTTTTGCTGGTTCTGGTAATATGAGTAATTGTGGGAATAGATTTGGTGATTACTCTCAAACATCACTTGATCCTAACGGAACCACCTTTTGGCATACTGGCGAATATGTGCTTAATGGTGCCCCAGCAACAAGAATTTACTCATTTAATTTACCATTGCCAACTGAATTGAAAGAAGTAAAAAATGAATTGAATTACAAGGTATATCAAAATGGGAATGCCCTGTTAGTTAATGCCGATCACCTTGCAGAAAATGGTCAATTTGTGGTTGATTTGTTTGATGTACAAGGCAGAAAAATTGATGGACAAGTAGTTACAGCCAACGACAATAAAATTAGAACAAGTTTTGATGTAAATAATTTTGCAAAAGGTATTTATATGGTGCGTATTGGCAAGGCTAACACAAGCTTCCAAAAAGTAGTTAAAGTGCCAATAAACTAATTTAAGAAAATAGGAGTAAAGCCCATACATTTTGTATGGGCTTTTTTATTAAATAAAGAAAAGGAAATGAAAAATATATTTTTAGGGATGGCATTAATAGCTGCTTTTAGTGTGGCATGTAAAGTAAAAACTACCAAAGAAAATACCAATAATACCAATGCCAAACCCACAGTAAATGCAAGCAATACAAATTCAAAATCAGAAGATAGTAATGCGCCAGTGCAAGAGGCAATGAGTATAGAAAATAAAACATTAGGAAAGGTATCGCACCGATACAGAAAAACAGGTTGTAACACTGTAATTGAAGTTAAGCTGGAAGGTGAAGGAGAAATTCAAACACTCATTCCAAAAGATAAATTATCAAATCAAATTGATGTTGATGGTACTGAAATTTATTTCAATTTTTTATTGTTAAGAATGCCACAGCCAGCAGGTTGCAGCGTTGGTCAACCAGCAGATATTACTGATATTGTTATTAAGAAAAATTAAGCTCGCCTGCTGTTTTGGATTGAAAGAATTGTACCATAATAGCCACTCTATTGGCATTATTAAAGAAACGGATTGGACTAATTTTACCTAAGTAATGATATATTTACTAATTATTAGCGCCATAAGTATAACCATAACCTGCACCAAAGCGCTTACCCGAAGGAGCCAAGGCATCAATTCTTGCAGTACTCAATTCATGCTTTGCGTTGGCTCTAACTTTATTGGCTAGCGGGCCAGCATCCGAAATGGCAATGGTTGGATCGGTATTATACTTTTTAGAAATCTCAATTGCACGTTCTAAAATCTCCTTCCATGAGCTATGAATATCTTGAAAAAATATTTCATTTTTTACTTCCCATATAAGTGAAACTGTGCCGCCGTCATAAGCTCCAAAAGCTTTGAATTTATTTACAGATAAATAGCCACTTTCTGCTTTGTGCCACACTGGTATTTGTTTCATATTTCCTGTTCTATTGCTTTCAGGACAGGCACAGCGTTTATTAAAATTACAAGGTTTGCTTTTAAAATAAACAAGGCCATTGTTTATTTTGTATTCAATTTCAGATAAGCGCCAATTTCTAAAATAGGCGATGTTTTTACCTAAAATGTCATTTTTTTTAAGTTCACTTTTATGGATATAACTTATGTTGCCAATGTTTTTTAAACTGTTGGTTGCAGTAAATTTTAGCACATATTCATTTGGTTTTAAATCGTCATACATGCGTTGGGTAAATGGATGTACAAAGCCAGAAACCAAATCATGATCTAAGAAAAATTGATGTACACCAATCATTTTTGGAATCACTTTCATTTTTAATTTGGCTCTTGTTTCTAAATTGGGAATTAATTTTACACACAGTTTTTTTGCTGGAACAGTTCTAAACGCATGATCACCATTTGGTGCTGATGAACAATTATATACAACAGGATAAATTGTATCGTAACAAACAGGACCAACGCCCTGAACTGTTTTTGCAGTATTGTTTTTACATTGCACAAATACACAAAATATAAAGGCGTAAAGAATTAATTGGATTGCTATTTTCATGATTAGTAACGTCTATGCAAGGTAGTTATTAAAAGCTTTATGTATGGCTTTAGGCTGTTTTATCGATTATTAAAACCTGCAATTTTATAACGAAAGAATGTTGTTTTTATTTTAAAAATATGTTTCCTTGTTTTTTAAGATTATCTAGATTTCCTTCATTTGTCAAATGTTTTCTGTCCCAAACAATATTATAACCATCATTTTGGCGCTTAGGCGTCTATTTATGTGTGTTTCTTTACCCTACCACAATTTTTTGGGTTAACAAAGTGGTTGCAATTTACCTCGGTATGGTGTTGAAGGTGGTTTGTTTGTGTTTACAGTAAAATCATTCAGCCCAATATTTGTTAATTTCCTGAGGGCTATTGATTTAATATTTCAAGCAATAGTAATTATAGTTACTTTCGCGATTCAATTTTTTTAAACTTATAATCAATGAATTTTAAATTTTCTTCAATTGCTTTTGCGGGCATCTTAGCAGGTATTGTCACTGTTTCTTCTTGTAACAATTCAAAATATCCAGGATACGAACAAACTAAAGATGGTTTATATTACAAGTTAATTAAACATGACGAAAAAGGTAAAAAAGCAGTAGAAGGTGATGTGTTGATGATGGATATGGTGTACAAGAACGATAAAGATAGCGTCATCTTTAACTCTGTTACTCAAGGTAGAAAAGTTCCTGTGCCT
>CAIKXD010000238.1 GCA_903831265.1 uncultured Bacteroidota bacterium | reverse complement strand
TTCAGTAACCAGGTTATTCATGCCCTCTTTGTTAGAAATTTTAAATTCGCCATTAAAATAATGTTGTAATTGCGCAGCTCCTGCCTGCACAGCATTGAGTAAGGTTGTTTTTAACATGCCGCAAAGATAACAAAGTCAAACCTCTTTGTTTAAGGGTCAATAGTTGAAAATGTTTTAAATCTCAATAAATCTGCCTTCTGTATTGGTTTTCTTAAATTATTATCTAGGAACTTAAATAGAGACTCTGTTCAAAGCTTATTTAAACACATTTTGAGGAGTGGAATAAAACCTCGTATTTCGTACACAAATAATACTGGATTTGCAACTATCGATTATCATAGTAAATTATAATGTGAAATATTTTCTAGAGCAATGCCTCTATTCTGTACAAAAAGCTTGTATGGGAATCAAAGCCGAGGTGTTTGTTGTAGACAATCATTCAGCAGATGGAAGCAGAGAATATTTGTCCGGTAAGTTTCCAAAAGTTGTTTTTAAATGGAATATGACTAACGAGGGTTTTGGGAAAGCCAGCAACAGTGTTTTAAAAGAAACTAAAGGAGACTATATTTTATTTTTAAATCCAGATACGATTGTACCGGAAGATTGTTTTGAGAAATGCCTGTCTTTTTTTGAAAAAAACCAAAACTGCGGTTCACTTGGTGTGCATATGCTTGATGGTGGCGGACGATTTTTAAAAGAAAGCAAAAGAGGATTTCCCTCTCCTCTTATATCCTTGTTTAAAATGGCAGGATTAGCAGGGTTATTTCCATCTTCAAAAATATTTGCCCGCTATTATGAAGGTCATTTGCCCAAAAATAAAAACAACGAGGTGGATGTTCTATCCGGCGCCTTTATGATGTTGAGTAAAAAAGCGATATCGCTAACTGGTGGCTTTGATGAGAATTTTTTCATGTATGGCGAGGATGTTGACCTAAGTTTTCGGATAAAAAAAGCCGGACTGTCTAATTATTATTTGTCAGATACATGCATCCTGCATTTTAAAGGAGAAAGTACCCAAAAATTTTCTTCAGATTATATTAAACATTTTTATGGAGCTATGGAACTGTTTGTTAAAAAACACTACAGTAATAAAAAAGCACTTTTATTTTTTATGAAAATTGCTATTGCCTTAAATAAATTGATAGCATCCGTAAAAATGAAAATAACCAGCAAAAGGTCAAATACATCAAATCAGGATATTCATTTGAATACAGCGGTAGTGGCGGGCCAACAGAAATTTAACGAATGCCTTCATTTAATCAAACATGCATCGCCACCTGTTTTAATTGCCGGCCGCATCGGCATTGATTTGAATGATAAAGATGCTGCTATTGGAAATATTGATGCGATTGAATCCTGTATTAAAAAAAATGAAATAGGGCAGCTGTTATTTTGCGAAGGAGAAATATCTTATAAAAAGATAATTCAATTGACAGAAAAACTTTCAGGTAAAACAAACTTTTTGTTTCACGCAAATGAAAGCAATAGCATTGTGGGCGGTAATGATAAAAATGCAAAAGGTATATTTATTGTAAAACCTTAGTTTTTTTAATTTCTGTCAACCAATTGATAATAACGGTTTCGTTTAAAGAACCTGTTTCGAATTGTTTTGTATTGTAAAACTTTTCCGCCTCCCCAATTGATTTTTCTAAACTAAAATTTTCCTGCAAACTGGAATAAAACAGTTGCTTTTGTGTTAAACTTTTTGCCAGGTACTCCTGTTCTGCCTGTCCTGGAGTTGGGACTAGTATTGCCTTTTGCTTTAATATAGCCAAATCCATA
>CAIKXD010000237.1 GCA_903831265.1 uncultured Bacteroidota bacterium | reverse complement strand
TAAATCAAGCCAATTATTGGTACGCTTCAAAACGATTTGTTCATACTGAATAGTTTGACCGGGTTTAAGTTGTTTGCCTTCGCCATTAGACCATACTTCAAAAACACCATCTTTTTGAATAAAATTTGGCAGGAAAATGCGCCATGAAATAGCACCTGCGAAAACATACTTCCCATCTGCAAGGCGAACCATTTCATACATTCTACTAGAGCTTTTTTTGGTTTGCGTGGCGATAGTTTGGCGTAACAATGGTGTTTGACCCATACAGCTTCCACCGTACATCATCTCCAAATTGTCGGTCAGTATTTCGTTTATTGGTATACTAACAGTTATTTTTTCAATTGTAAGTGGCAGTTGCCCTTTGTTAGAAAGCGTAATCATCAATCGTTGAAATCCATTCGCTTGTTCTTTTAAAGTTTGTGTAGTTGTTACTGGCTGGTTTGCTGTTACATTCACCTTAATATTCTTCCAAGTTTTTGGTATTTGTGCATAAGCCAAAAAGTTTCCAAACATTGCTACCAGTAATAAAATGACGAATTTTCTTTTCATGATCATGATTTTAATTGTGTCGGCTTTTTCTAGTTCGATTTAAATAGAATGTATGTTAGTATATAGTGTATTAGATTTTATTATGTAAAACCTACTTACAGCATCATACTGATTATTGAACTTTCAAATAAAATAATTTAAAAGCATTGAGTATGTATTGCTATCAATTATTGTAAAATTAAAAGCTAATTAAAATTGTACAACCTCAATAAGTCTCAATTTGGTGTAGATTTGTTTCAAGATTACATCAAGCAGCATTTATTGGTATAAAACCAGCATACTGGAGTTTAATATAAATTAAATAAAGTATCAAAATAGTAGAACCCTACCCATGTTTACAAAAAGAAAAGCAATCAATAAAGCGGTAATTGCTGCTTTATTGATTGCTCAGTTGTTCCTTTTATGTTTTTATTAAATGAGAATAATCACTCCTTCGCAGTAATGCTTTTATTGCGTTTAATTTTTTTGTAAATTTTAAGTAGAGCAAACCCTAAGTTCATAGAATCATCAACATCTTTAAAAGGAATGACTTGCTTTACAAAATACTAATTATCCTTTTTTATCTTTTTTCTCTTTTTTTTGTTTGTCGCCTTCAACGTTATTTTCTCCTTTTCCATATTTAGTTCCTTTATTATGGCCTGAGAAAGCATGATTCTCAGCTTGTGGAAGTAGTGCAGGTACATCTTGTTCGCCACGTTTTACTTCTATTATACTAAAAATATCATCTTTATCGTCTGTATTTATAAGTGCTAAGTCAGATCCATTAATACCTCCATAGCGAAATACAGCATCTTTGATTGTTATGGTTTCATGATGCCATTTTTTATCGCCTTTACCTGTAATATTAACCGCAGTTTTCATGGTTTTAGACCCTGCATCATAATCCAACTTCCATTTTGAGCCTTTAACAGCATCAAACCAAACAACATTTATAGACATTACTTTAGGTTTCGCATCTTGCGAAAAGCCTTCATGTAGTTTAAAATACATAGCATCTTTTCCTGAAACATGTTCAAACCCACGTGCAAATCTGTCATAGATAGATGATGTAGAAGTTAATGGCCCATTCACACGCCATAATGGGATAGATGTTTTATCAGCATCAATTTGATAAAGTAATCGAGAGTAATTATCTGGCCAAATTTTCCAGCCTACATCATTAAATCCATTTTGATTGCCACGTTGTTTTACCTGCCCCATAGTCAACGCACTTTTATCGTCGTTTGCTGCTCCATACTTGGCATAATCGGCGGTGATTTTTTCCATACGCGCTATATTTCCATGATAAGCAGTACCGTACTTATCCTCTGGATAAGCTTTCGTATCGGCTGCATTTAAACCTTTATGTAAAGCACAAAAAGCATTGGTAGCTGTTTCAGGGTGTATTTGCCCTGCATACTTGTTGAAAAAATAGAAAGAATAATCAAACCCTTGTTCCTTACTAACCTTCAAAGCACCACTTGTGACATCCCAAACACTTTGACCCGCATTCAAGGCATTAATTGCGCCCCAGTAAAAGTTAAGTTGAACATTTAGTTGATACCAAGGGCGGGTCCAGGTTTGGTCCATCTCGGAACGACGAAATAATGTAATACCTTTTGGGTCTACTAGATAAGGTAAAAATGTATTTACTGCATCTATTTCACCACTTAAATGGTGTCCTCTTGAAAGTGCTCCATTTTTTATACCAAAACCATCTTTGAGGTTTTTCATTGCCCAATCCCATTCTTGAACAAAATCACTTTTACCATCTTCGCTTTGAGGTTCTAGATTATTGAGAAGCATGCTAATATTCAATCCTGATTGTTTACCAAATAATTTATCATGCAAGGCAAAGGTTTCAAGACGGAATTCCCTCCATTTCTGACTTTTCACTGGTAAAGAATAATTTTTATCTATAGGTTCGCCTTTATAAGCACACTCATCGCCTGTACATCCTGTTTTAACTTGTATAAATGAAATAGCACTTATTTTTTCTTTAGAAAAGCTACTGATGTGTTTAGCTACTTCTGATAGAAACCGGTGATAATACTTTTTATATTCTGGAGATAAATAATAAGGATAATGATCAAAGGCTTCTGGGTTATTTGATGCGTTTGTAATTACTTTAGGCACCCCTTTTCCATAAACCCATTCTGGTGTTTTAGGTCCCGCTTCAAACGAAATGTATAATGATATTTTTTCTTTATAGGCTCTTTCAATGGCCTTATCTAATATAGACCAGTCATACACTTCAGGCTTTTTCTCAACTTCATTCCAAGGAAAATCACAGGATGTGCCTTTTAAAAATGGATATTGCTTAATATCCATTGCTTCTCCACGATCCCAAACACCAAAAGAGCTGGGTTGTGGACCTACCTGACTTATAACTATGTTGGAGAAAGCAATGAGGACTATGAGGATAACTTTTCTTCCAAAAAAAACGAAATTTTTTCCTTTAATATTCATGATTCTATTCATTTTAATAATACTTTTCAGACTTAAAATGTTGTTGATGGTTTAATCTGAAAAATTCATTTCTAATTAATAGAAAGTAATTTTCAGCTTTATTATAATTTACCCACTATTAATCATCTTTAGGTTCCTTTGGTGCTTTACCTGACCAAAATGTATTGTAACCAGCGGGACGAAGCACTTCGCCTAAGGTGGCAGTATTTCCAAAGTCTGCATTTGTTCGCTGATAGTAAACACCCGTTAATAAAGAAGCTCTTGTAGGGAAACATTTAGATGTGTTGTACATCTGTGAGAATTTAACCCCACCTGCAGCAAGTCT
>CAIKXD010000236.1 GCA_903831265.1 uncultured Bacteroidota bacterium | reverse complement strand
CCAAATACACCAATTTTAACTCCTTCTTTTTCAAATATCTTATAAACACTTGTTTTACCATTCAATGCAGTGTCAGAAAAGTCGTAGTTGGCGCATAAAAATGGAAAATTAGCGAATTGCAATTTACTAACTATTCCTTCTAAACCATTATCAAAGTCGTGATTGCCAATGGCAGTGGCATCATAACCCATTTGACTCATAATTTTTAATTCTAATTCACCTCCATATTTATTAAAGTAATAAGTACCCTGATAAATATCTCCTGCATCTAATAGCAGCACGTTTTTTTCTTCACTTCTAATTTTTTTAACTAAGGCTGCTCTGCGCGCAGCGCCGCCTAATCCTGGATATTTAGGGTCATTTTCTGGAAATGGATCAATATGGCTATGCACATCATTGGTATGTAGAATGGTAATTTTTGTAGCTTCCTTTTTCGCGAAAGCTTCAAACTTATTAAGCCCAATAACTGCCACAGTGCCGTAAACGGACTTCTTTAAAAAATCTCTTCTTAGGTTAGTTGCTTTTAATTCTTCCATCAGTTTTTGGATTTAATGTATTGCCTTTTTTATTTTCTGCTCTCATATAATTAATAATTGCATCTCTTAACTTTACATTTAATAATTGATATGAAATTGGCTGCGAAAAGAAACGCATTTTATCGCCACCGCCAGCTAAATAATCTGAAGTAATTACTCGATAAGTTTTTGTTGTATCAAAGGCCTGTCCACCAATTAAAATATTTTCTGGTTTTTCATCCTTTATTACTAAAGTAGCACCTGCCAATGGCTGTCCGTTAGAACGGGCTATATAGTTTAATAATCCTAATGCTTTTTCACCACTTAAGGTTAATACTACAATCTCATTTTCAAAAGGCATCAATTCAAATATTTTTCCAACAATAATTTTTCCTTCCGGCAGAGATGTTCTTAAACCCCCGTTGTTAAGCATACAAATATCTGCTAAGGGTAAATTTTTCTTCTTTAAAATATTATTACTTTCCCACAAGGTAATGTCGGCTATTAAATTACCTAAAGTGCTCTCTGGTTGGCCTTTAACTGCTTCTGCAGTGCTGTTAATTAATACTTCATTCATTTCATTATCCAAAACGCTTTTGTAGGGTTCAATTAAGGATTTAATGGCCTCATCTTCGGTACTTGTGTTGTTTAATTGTATGCTTGAGGGTTGAATAGAAGTAACCCGCATTTTGTTGCTGCAGGAATTGAATATAAACGCTATTATAAGTAAGGAAAGTAATTTTTTCAAAATTTGCTTTTTTTAAGAAGAGCATAAAAGTAGTAATAAGACTTTATCTACAATTGTTTTTATTTGATTTTTTTTGAAGGCCTGCAAAAAGCATGGTATAGCTCTTTTTAGTTATAAAAAAGGAAATCCAAGAATGATAAAAAAGCAATGTTCAAATTACTTTACTGTTAAGAAATGCTCATAAAAAAATCTACTAATTTGAAATACCTTCCTACTTTTGAAAAAAAAAAAATATGTTTTCAACCGAAACAAATTTAAGGGTAAGATATGCCGAAACAGACAGAATGGGCTACGTTTATTACGGTAATTATGCCAGCTATTATGAAGTTGGTAGGGTAGAGGCTTTGAGGTCGTTAGGGATGAGCTATCGCGAAATGGAAGATTCTGGAATTATGTTGCCTGTGCTAACTTACAGTATTAAATATTTTAAACCTTCTTTTTATGATGATTTGCTAACTATACAAACCATTATACCTGAGATTCCGGGAACAAGAATTAAATTTTTATACAAGATGTTTAATGCCGAAAGGGTGCTATTAAATGAGGGCGAAACAACCTTGGTTTTTGTGAATATTAAAACAGGTAAACCTTGCCAAGCACCTCCTGAATTCATTGATAAAATAAAGCCGTTTTTTACAAATTAGTGTTATTAAATTATAAAAATTATGAATAAAATATTTCTAGTTGTCCTAGCAATTGGGGCTTCAATAAACATTTGGGCACAAAGCAAAACGCAAACCTATGCCTGGGAAGATGAAAAGTATGCAAGAGAAAGATTGATCGACATGGAAAGAATGGTGGTTGATTTATCGTTTGATCCTCCGGCAGGAATAGTAAAAGGGCAAGTAACTCATTATTTTAAACCACTAAGAAAAACGCTTGATTCTGTTTTTTTCGATGCTCCTAAAATTGATATTAAGGCAGTTTTTGTAAATGGTAAAAAATCTAATTTTAAAATCAGTAAAGAAGGTGTAACTATTTTGTTTGAAAAGCCCTTAGTTTGGGAAACAAACGATAGTATTAGAATACAGTATGAAGCAAAGCCAAAAAAAGGAATATATTTTATAGGTTGGAATGATAAAAATAATTTGAGCCAAAAACAGATTTGGACGCAGGGTCAGGGTGTTGACAACCGCTATTGGATACCCATGTGGGATGATTTAAATGATAAAATGATTACTGAAACAATTGTTCGTTTTGATCAAAAATATAAGGTGCTGAGCAATGGTACAAAGGCCATGGAGCGCATAAACAAGGATGGAACAAAAACTTGGCATTATAAAATGACTAAACCACATGCATCCTATTTATTAATGCTAGGGATAGGTAATTATGATATTAAAGAAGCAAAAAGTAAATCAGGCGTGCCCTTAAAAATGTACTATTATCCAGCGCATGCCGATCGTATTGACCTTATCTATAAGCACACAGCAGATATCATGAATTTCTTTGAAAGTGAGATTGGCGTGCCTTACCCTTGGGAAAGCTATGCTCAGATTCCAGTACAGGATTTTATGTATGGTGCTATGGAAAATACTACTGCCACTGTTTTTGGTGATTTTTTCTGTCCCGATAAAAGAAGCTTTAATGATAGAAACTATGTTGCAGTTAACGCACATGAAATGGCACATCAGTGGTTTGGCGATATGGTAACAGCGCGATGCGAGCCACATCATTGGCTGCAAGAAAGTTTTGCTACACACTACAATATGTTGGCCGAAAGAGAATTTTTTGGACAAGATCATTTTGATTGGGCGCGCAGAAATGCACAAAATTCTGCACTTGATGCAGATAGTAAAGATTCTTATCCTGTGGCATCAAGTAAGGGAGGAAGTACCCGTTTTTATCCCAAAGGTGCTATTGTTTTAAATACATTAAAATATGTAACAGGAAAAGAAGAGTATAACAAAGCAATCAAATATTATTTATTGAAACACGGTTATAAAAATGTTGATTCTCATGATTTATTAGTGGCCTTTGAAGAGACCTTAGGTATGTCGTTAGGCTGGTTTTGGGAAGAATGGCTTTATAAAGCTGGAGAGCCAGAGTACAAGGTCGATTTTTTTAACACAAAAAATCAACAAGGCCTCAATGAGCATCACTTCAATGTGGCACAAGTACAAGATGTAAATCAATATACCAGTTTGTTTAAAATGCCAATTGTTTTTGAAGTGTATTATAAGGATGGAAGTTCGCAATCAAAGAAGTTTTGGGTTGAAAATTATGCACAAGATTTTGTAATCGCAAACAGCTCAAATAAAGAAGTAGATTATGTATTGTTTGACCCTAATGCACAAATTCCTAAAAAAATTACATTCAGTAAATCTGAGGAAATGTTACTTGCGCAGGCGCAAAAAGCATTGCATATGATCGACAGATACGATGCTCTAGTGGAATTACGAAATATGGACATCGAAAAGAAGAGAAACCTGTTAATTGCACAATTTCAAAAAGAAAAATTTCATGGTATTAAAGCAGAAATACTTGCGCAATTAGTGTATGATGAAAATAAAAATTCAAAAGAAGTTATTAAGTTGGCTTTTACTGACAAAAGCACCGATGTTAGAAAAGCACTGATTGCTAAATTGCAATCAATACCATTAGAGTTTAAAACAAACTATGAAAGTTTCTTGCAAGATAGCTCTTATGATATTATTGCATCTTCATTAGAGAAATTATGCACTGAATTTCCCAATGAAATAGATAAGTATTTGGCCCTTACAAAAGATGTAATTGGTGTAAGGAATAGAAATGTAGAATTAAAATGGATTGAAATGAGTTTAACACAAAAAGGTAGTCAAGATTTGTTTAATAAGTTGGTTGATTATTCCTCTAATTCTTACGAATTTCAAACTAGAATTAATGCCATTGCTGTGCTTAAAAAATTCAATTATTTTGATGCCTACCTGATGGATCATTGCTTTGATGCTATGTTTAATCCTAATAGTCGTTTGGCCAGTCCAGCTATTGATGTGCTAAAGCATTTTAAGGCACAATACACTTTCAAACAAATGATTGAGGAACGCTTGGCTATGCTGTCAATAGATGAATATCAAAAGGAAATTATCAAAAAGAATTTTTATTAAATAACACTTCTAATCATGACTAAGAACGAAGCTAAGAATACCAATTTACTAGTACTAATTGCAGCATTGGGTTACTTTGTTGATATCTATGATTTGGTTTTATTTAGTGTTGAAAGAATAGATAGTTTAAAAGAAATACTGGGTGCTTCGGCATCAAAGGAGGAAATAAAAAATGTAGGAATGCAGCTCTTAAATTGGCAAATGGGAGGAATGTTAGTAGGCGGCATTGTATGGGGTATTTATGGAGATAAAAAAGGGAGATTATCTGTTTTATTCGGGTCAATTTTAATGTATTCTTTGGCTAATATTGCCAATGGTTTTGTTCAAACAGTGGAACAATATGCTTTATTGCGATTTATCTCTGGCTTTGGATTGGCAGGCGAATTAGGTGCTGGAATTACCTTGGTGAGCGAAACAATGAGCAAAGAAAAAAGAGGAATTGGTACAATGATTGTTGCTACTGTTGGTGTATTTGGCGCTGTGGTGGCAGGCTTTATGGGCGATGTTATTACAAATTGGCGCTATTCTTTTTTCTTAGGTGGCGCCATGGGATTGGTATTATTAATAATGCGCATTGGCGTGTTTGAATCGGGTATGTTTGAATCAATGAAAAAATCAAATATTCCTAAAGGCAATTTACTTTTGCTTTTAAAATCAAAGACAAATTTAATTAAGTATTTAGGTGTAATTGCCATTGCTGTGCCAGTGTGGTATGTGATGGGCATATTAATCACATTTTCTCCAGAAATGATGAAATCCTTGGGTGTTACCACTTTCACTCCTGACCCCGGAAAAGCAATTATGTTTGCCTACCTAGGAATTACGTTTGGCGATTTTTTAAGTGGAATGATGAGCCAACTTTTAAAAAGCAGAAAAAAGGTATTAACATTGTTTTTAGTACTCACCATTTTAAGTGTTTTTATGTACTTTACTTTGGCCGTAAAATCAGAATTTATGTTTTATGGTGTAATAACTTTTGTTGGAATTGCAACTGGTTATTGGGCTGTATTTATGAGTACTGCAGCTGAACTATTTGGAACTAACATTAGAGCAACTGTAACTACTACAGCCCCTAATTTTGTGCGCGGTTCTGTAATATTTTTAACCTTAGGTTTTAGGTATTTAGAAGTTTATTTTAGTGCAATAAATGCCGCTGTTCTTATTGGAATTGTTACTTTTGTACTGGCATTTTTGGCCTTGTATAAAATGGAAGAAACATTTCACAAAGATTTAAATTATGTCGAATAGTAAAAAAACACTAATTATTGGCGCCAGCGAAAACCCTGAGCGCTATGCCAATAAAGCTTTTCATAGTTTAAAAAATCACCAACACGAAGTGGTAATGATTGGCAATAAAGAAGGTGTTATAGATGGAGTTTCTATTCAAAAAGGTAACCCACTTTTTAACAGTATAGATACTATTACTTTATATCTTAATCCAAAAAATCAAGAAGCATATTATGATTATATTTTATCTTTAAAACCTAAAAGAATAATTTTTAATCCTGGTACCGAAAATGTTGAATTTCAAGAAATAGCAAAGAAACAAGGCATTGAAATTCAAGAAGCTTGCACCTTAGTTTTGCTTTCGATTAATCAATACTAATGGCTTCAAATTTTACTGTCACAAATTTATTTGTTTATCCAATTAAAGGCTTGTCTGGTGTTGCTATTAATGAATCATTTGTTACATCAAGAGGTTTGCAATACGATAGAAGATGGATGTTGATTGATGGTAATAATCAATTTATTTCTCAACGCACTTTTCCAAATTTATGTTTGTTTAAAGTTGAAATTATAGATCAAGGATTCAGCGTAACTTATAATTCTAATAGTGTTTTTGTTCCGCTTGAAATTAAGCAAGGGCAAACAGTTTTAGTAAAAATTTGGGATGATCAAGTGGAAGCTATATTAGCTGATAACTTAATTAATGATTTTTTTAGTGAGCAGTTACAAATAAAATGCAGCTTGGTTTACATGCCTGATAGCAGTAATAGAAGGGTAGATGAAAGTTTTGTGAAGCAACACAATACTGTAAGTTTTGCAGACGGTTATCCCGTATTATTAATTGGTCAGGAATCTTTAAATTTATTGAACTCTAAATTAAACGAGCCGATTGAAATGAATAGATTTCGTCCAAATATTGTATTTGAAGGCGGTACGGCTCACATTGAAGATTTGATGATAAAATTTAGGATTGCAGAAGTAGAATTTCACGGTATTAAACCATGCGCCAGATGTCAGGTTCCAACGATTGATCAACAAACCGCTATCATATCTAAAGAGCCTACAAAAACATTAGCAAGTTATCGTAAATTTGGCAATAAAATTAATTTTGGACAAAATGTAATTGTAATGCATGAAGGAATAATCCGCGTAAGCGATAAAATAGTTTTAGAAAATTAAAAATGGTAGAACCAGGATTATACAAACATTATAAGGGCAATTTATATGAGGTAATTTGTTTGGCACATCATAGCGAAACGCTAGAACAAATGGTAGTTTACAAGGCATTATATAAAACACAATTTGGCGAAAATTCGATATGGGTGCGCCCAGCAAAGATGTTTCAAGAGTTAGTTGTTAAAGATGGTAAATCTGTAAAAAGATTTGATAAATTGGAGTCAAAATAAATTCAATTCAATTCAAATGCACGTCCTAAGATTTTACTCTTTTATAAATTTTTGAGTAAACAATCCGTCATCATTTTTTACTTGAATAAAGTATATACCAGCGTTTAAGCTTGAAATGTTTAGTTTAAGATTGTTGTTTGATAGCGATAAATCTTCTGAGATTAAATTGCCTGTAATGTCATAAATTGATACCACATTATTACTTTTTATTAATTGACTGCTTGCGATAATAACAAAGTCATGAGCAGGATTGGGATATATTGTTAACGCATTTGAAGTAGCCTTATCTTCAATTGAATTGATTGTGGCGGTATAAAAGTTTTGTACTACATCGGCCGCTATGCCCAGCTCAGCAACACTATTGCCATTGTTCCCTTTAGCATAAATATAGGCTACATCAATAGTAATATAGCCGTTAGGGGCAATTGTAAAGGGTCCTACAGTTCCTATAATTCTATAGTCTTTTGGTGAAGTCATTTCCCAACTTGTGCCAAAGCTTGGATTGGTGCTGCCGCTATAGCAATACTGCGTAATTCCTGCCGATGTTTGATATCCATCCATGCCATAATTAAGCGGCATGTCGTCTTTCCACAAAGATCTTAAATAGTTGTAGTAATGATTTGGACTAGTAGGTTTATTCGCATAAAAATCTACACCAACATTATCATAGAACATGGAATTATGTAAATTATGATTCAATATTTTTACACCAATAGCTGGAGGATTATTTCCATAAATTTGATCAACTGAATCAGCGTTGTAGCCATAAACCATATTTCTAGTGATATCTGTACCAATTAAGTCATCGGCAGAATTGCCAATATCAAAGTCGTTCCAAATGCCTACATAAAAATTATTGTAGGTGTTTATTTGCGATCTGTTTCTAATTCTATGACGCACGAAAACGGTGTTTTCAAGAATGTTACTACCTAAAGAATTGTAGGCATAAACGGTACTGTAAACTTCTGCATCAATTGGAATGGCACCGGTTTCAGTATGTGCAGCATATTTATCATTATACATTAGGTACAATGCTTCATCTCCTAAAACATTAGGGTAATCACCATAAGCTGGATCGTAAATTCCGTTATTGTTGAAGTCAACAAAAGGTGCAAATATTTGATTTACGCCATTGTATGTGCTGCCTGGCCAATCTATTAAATCTTGAGGCAGTTGATAGCCTTGCGTATTATAATTTGCAATATGATTATTAACTGCAGCGCGGTTTACATGCCAAATATTATTCCAAGTACTTGGTGGTAATGAGCTTCCAGCAGTAGTTAACGGACCAGGCCAAAAGTCTGTTCCATTTTGTTTATAGGTTTGAGCGGCTAAATGTAAAAACCCATTTTGATCTAAGCCTCCCATCCATAAATTAGAGCCATAAATACAATACTTTCCAGAAAATTTTGGAACTTCAAAGCTCACATTAGTTACATTGTTATGAAATAAAAATCCATCAGCTTCAACAGGAGCATTGATATTATTAGCATCTATATTTTGTACTTCCCATTGTGCATTTGAATGAAATGATTTCAACATTAACAATAAAAGTATAGTGGTAATTTTATTTTTCATGGTTATAATTTTAAACGAAGTCCAACATTTAACCCGTATACAAATATTTTTTGCTGAAGCGGATAACTGCTGTTATTTATAGGTTTTAGCATATAGCGTGTGTGAGGCTCTATCAATAAATCTATTTTTTTTGTAAGCTTATAATTGCTTGAAATACCTCCCGCCAAACTTAAACCACTTGTTGCATTAAAAGGATTTTGAGTAGTACTTGAAACATCATTTGCCGTGTAATTAAAATTAGCAATTGTTCCTTTTTGTTTAAATAAAAGATTAAAGACAACGCCACCTTGTAATGCAATCCCTGCCCGCTTCCCAAGCCACTTATATCCAATCATAACAGGAACATCAATAAAGGTCATGGTTAAATTGTGATTTAAATTTTCTTTGAACGTTCTCACGTAATCAAGCGTGTCGTATGTTTTGTAAATTGTATTTCCTGCAAAAGGATCAATAATTGTTATAAATTTACTAGAATCAATATAGTCTTCATGTGTTTCCCATTTGTGTTCTATCGAGAATTTTTCTGTTCGTTGCGATAAACTGATGCCGCTATTAATGAAAATATTTCGGTTGATGAATAAATTAATTCGCATCAATGCGCTATATGAAATTCGTAGTTTTTCGGCACTATCTCTTCTTGCAATATAATCTTGGGTTTGCTGGTTCCGTGCATTAAAAGTGCTTCCAAAAAGCTCGGGAGATATTAATGCATCAATTGCAAAATAACCTTTAAATTTTTTACTACCATAAACGGTATCTGGAGCTAAAGGTGCAATTTCATTTTCTTTTGTTACAAGCACTGCATCATCCATTTTACTTTGATTTGTAACTTTTTCAGTTTGTTCTACTTCTTTATTTGCGATGGATTTTTGTTCATCTTTAGCTTGTTTTGCCATCGCTTTATTAGATTGCGTTATTGCATTTTGTTCGGCCTTCAACACCTTTTTTGGTTTTGATTGCGATATAGATGGAGGCGGATAGGCAACAACTTCTTTACTTTCGTTGATACTGAAATTATATTGGTTTATATTGCTTAAAGGATGTAAAGCCATTGGCTGTATACTAGCATAAATAGCACTGTTTGATGATTTTATTTCATTTATAATATCATTGTGTAAAACTTCATTTATGAATGTGGGAGCGCTGCTTTTTTTTGGATTTTTATTTGTTATTTTACTTGGTATCAATTTATTTTTATTTGCTGTAATCCTGCTGTTAGTGGTGCTTATATCTTTAGTTGATGACCTAGTTTTTGTGTTTTTGGTTATATTTTCAGGTGTTGTTGTTTTATTTATTTCTGCACTGGTATAAGCAAGTTTTTGCTTGTCCAAAGGTTTAGGTGTTGGAGTTTTGGCATTTGCTTTTGTTGGCGAAGATGCAACATTGACATTTGTATCAGGTTTAATTTGAACAAAGTTTTGTGCTTTATTTTTAGATTGTACATCATTCGAATTCAGAGTAGATAATACTGAGAAACCAAGTATAAATACAATATCAAGTGCAAAAAATACATTAAGATATTGCTTGAACCATATAAATCCTTCGCGTTTTTTCTGCCTCTTTTCTATGTCAGCCCAAACCGAATCATGCACCTTAACGGTATGATTTTCGAGCTTGGCTCTTAAAAATTCTTCAAAATTATTTTCTTCATTATTCATTGCTAACTTTCATTAAATGCTTAGTTGTAAATTTTTCTTTTAGGGCGTTGCGAGCTTTTAAAAACTGTGTTCTTGAGGTGCTTTCTGTTATATTTAGCATAGCTGCAATCTCTTTGTGGCTGTAACCTTCAATAGCAAAAAGATTGAATACTACGCGATAGCCATTAGGCAGGGTTCTTATTATTTCAAATATTTCTTGTGCCCCAATTTTATCCAATACAATGGGCTCTACTTTTGAATGATTGAGATGATGGTCGATATTATCTGCAAATTTCAGATGTTTTACTCTCAGCGCTGATAGCGCACTATTTACAATTATTCTACGCATCCAGCCTTCGAATGAACCTTCGCTTCTAAAATAAATAATGTTGGCAAAAATCTTAATAAAGCCTTCCTGTAAAATATCTTCTGCTTCGGTTTTTTCGTTGATATAACGCATGCACACCGACAACATTTTTGCTGCATACAAATCGTACAGCAGTTTTTGGCTGGCAGCATGTTGTTTCTTGCAATTATTTATCAGTTCGGCCTCAGTCATGATTTGTTACACTCAAATAAACTTTTTTCTTAGCTTAAAGATACCAAAAAGAAAATAAGCGTTGCCTGAAGAATTATTTTTTCAACTCTAATTCTAAAGATTGACAAACATTCTGGCGCGAGTTTACATTCTGGCGCGAGTTTTCAAACTCGTGCCTAAAAATAATTTAAACGAATGCTGACTCCTGACTGGCGCGCGTTTTTAAACACATTCTGGCGCGAGTTTTCAAACTCGTGCCTAAAAATAATTCAAACGAATGCTGACTCTTGATTGGCGCGCGTTTTTAAACACATTCTGGCGCGAGTTTCCAAACTCGTGCCTAAAAATAATTTAAACGAATGCCGACTTTTGACTGGCGCGAGTTTTCAAACTCGTGCCTAAAAATAATTCAAACGAATGCTTACTCTATCAGATAGAAATCCCATAAAGTGCCCTGTTGAACTTAATTTTCAGCTATTTGATTCGCGTTCATTTTCAATAAATGATCTTCCAATTCAAAGAGGGAAGCAATAGCTACTTGAGAATAATTTTGAGAGCAATTTTGAAAGCCACCTGCATTGGTATTCCACAATTGCTTAATCATAGCTATATTGCCCACTTGCGGTTGCATTACATTTAAGGCTTTTGCCACATTTCCTGCTCCTGCATGATAAACATGCAAAACCAATAAACGATACCATAAATCGGTTTCGCAATAAGCCATATTGTATTTTTCTAACATTTTATTGGTGTAAGGAATACATATACTTGAAATCAACTTGCTGGCTGCCACTGCACTCTTTTCTAAATTGCCACGTTCATCAATTTTGCTGTTAACTTTTAAGCCATATTTTAGGCCCACACTTTTCATCAATTGAAAAGGACCATAAGCGCCAACAGTAGATTTCGCCAACTTACCCGGACTTTCAATTAACAAAATAGCCTGCGCATAAAAAGGGTCAACCCCTTGTTGTTTAAATATTAAATTGCTTTTTTCTATATCTTCTACAACACTGCCTACATTGTAAAAATGGTTGCGCCCCATGGCATACATAATTCTTTTATCTTTTGCTAAACCACTTTGGGCACGCAGGCTGTCTTTAAATTTATCTTTTTGTGCCTCGTTATAAAGGTTGTATGCAGCAGCAGGAATTGCACCCAACACCGCCTTTTCTGGCGAAGCATAAAATACAAAAGTGTCTTTGGTCGTATTCATCAGCTTGCGCCAAAAAATGGTTCTTGACACCGTATCTAACCTTTCGGTTTGTAGCTCGTGGCAATATACAAATCTAGTATTAAGGTGCTGCGTAGATGGTTTGGACGCTGCCCCATTCTTTTTTGTATTTGTATGCACCATGCTACTGCCGCTCAATACAAATATAGCCAAAGTAAATAGACTAGTTATTTTTATAAAATTAAAAAGGTAATTGCGCATAGCTTAAGTTTAAAATTAATTAAACCTAAAATTACACATTAGGGTTACAGACGAATAAACCAATTAATTATTTTATTAACTTTTGTTGGTTAATTGTGGTAAAAGATGCAGATATTTTTTTGAAGTTAATTACTTCATTTTGATGATTCCCCAAATTAATAAAAGGGAGATTATAAAGTTGACAAAATCACCCCTTAGAAAGTAAAAATTTAAATTGTTATAAAAGTGGAATTTAATTACTTGATTAACTTTATTATTGATAATTTCTTGCAGCACAAAACAATATCTTCCATTTTTTAAATTATCAAATTTAACCCACGATGAATTAGTGCAATATTTCCAAATTGTATCCTGCCCATAGAATTTATATCTATATATTATTTCTTCGTTTTTTGATTTATTAAATCTGAATGAAATGTTTTCAGTACCGTTAAGTAATTCTAAATTTACAGGTAAACCATCAGCATCTAGCTTATCATATTTAACGAAACTCATCAGATTTAAAAATGCCCATCTTGTAATTTGGTTATGAATTTGCGTTTCTTCAATTTTTAATTTAGAGTTAGAAGCTAAAAGGTTAGAGGAGTTTTGGAATGCAGGTAAAAATAAAGCATAAAAAAAGATTACTGAAAATACCTTACTCATTTTTATCAATTAGTTTTATCGTAAAAGTATAAAACAATTATCATTTTGCCAAGAATTATAATTTTAAACCACCTTTACCCCAATCAAACACAAATCATCAATTTGCTCATGTTTTCCTCTCCAATCATTAAACTCTTTATTAATCATTAATGATTGGTCTTTCATGCTTAGATGTTGTATACTCAAGAGCATTTCTTTGAACTTTTTCGATTTGTATTTTTTACCATCAGGCCCGCCAAATTGGTCAACAATACCATCAGTAAATAAATAAATGGCATCGCCTTGTTGTAATTGAAATATAAAATCGTTAAAGTCTTTGGCATCGTAATGATACCCTACAGGCATTCGGTTGGTTTTAAGTTCAATAATTTCATGCGCGCGCGTATCTTTTATGGGGCGTATAATCCATACAGGATTATTAGCCCCTGCATATTCCAATATATTGCTTTCTTTATGCCATACACACAAAGCCATGTCCATACCATCCTTTTGCTCTATTTGTCCGGTGCTACCATGTTCAAGTGCACTAATTATTTTTTTGCGCAACTTGTTTAAAATATCTGCAGGCTTTAGGTTGACATTTTCTATTACAATTTCATTTAAAAATGACATGCCCAACATGCTCATAAATGCTCCAGGTACACCATGCCCTGTGCAATCGGCAGCACAAAAAACGGCAATTTCTTTAGAGGTCATTAAATGTTTATTTCCAATTGTAATTTGATAGGCCCAGTGAAAATCACCACTTACAACATCCTTGGGTCTCCATATCACAAAATTATCGGGCGAAATGGAATCCCAATATTCCTGACTGGTAAGCAAGGCCGATTGTATGCGTTTGGCATAATTGATGGAATCGGAAATTTCTCGGTGCTTTTCTTCTACTATATGTTTTTGTAAGCTAATTTCGTCTTTTTGTAAAACAATTTCTGCGGTTCTTTCTTTGACGGTTTGTTCGAGGAGTTTTTGAGTTCTTTTGAGTCGAGCAGTTCTGAAACTGAAATAAGCACCAATTAAAAGAGTATAGAACAAAAGGTAGAATATGTAAATAAAAATGTTATTGTTCGTGTAGTCCGATATCTGAAATTCAAATTGTTTCTGTGAAGTAAAAGCGGCATTTTCATATGACTGAGCAATAAAAGTATATTTACCAGGTGCTAAGTTAAAGTAGCTAACTTCATTCTTTGTCGAAAGTTTACTCCAGCCGCCATACAGTCCAAGTAGATTGTATCTGAACAAACCTTGAGCACCATCATTTAATTTGAATTTGAAAGTAATTAAGTGTAATTGATTTTTAATAATTAGATTCGTTGGAATCCCATTATTATCAATCGAATCATAATAGAGTGCATTATCGAGTTTTAATTCCCCCCATATTGGGAATGAATTATCTAGCTTAATATATTCGAATTTAATTTTTTCTGAATCTTGAGCGAAAATTGAAAAGCAAAAAAAGAATAGAATACTTAAAAAAGTAAAAAATCTTTTCGATGATATAAAAAACATAAATAATATCTTAGGTGAAAAAATAACCCAACCATTTTTTGAGATGGTTTAGTAAAACATACAAATATAAAAAAATAAAGAAATTGAAGTTTAATATGATTTGAAGGGTTCAAAAAATAGATAATTAATTGCAAAAAAAAATGCGGCATTTTTGCCGCATTTTACTCAGTTGCTCACCCTTTCAGAACTCCTGAGAATCAGTGATCTAAATTTGAATTTATTTTGAAATTTTTAAATCCATAAGCTATTCTGTGCCCAACAAGCAAGCGAGACAACCCAACCCGTAACACCATATTGTGATTCGCAATTAGATTGAGAGTTACCAATTGGTTGTGGATTTCCGTTACCATCTAAATAAATTGCAATTGGACTTTGATTTTCTTTAAAAGAAACTTGTATTGTGTAATTCATTGGTAATTCTTCTTGCAATCTTTTTATGTAACTTAAAAAATTTACATTCATACCTTCTGGTAAGGCATTCCAAAATTCCTCATAATTTCTCGTTAAATTATTCTTTGTGATTGCAAGTGTCATAGGTGCACTTGGCTTTACTTTGCAAAAATCATATATAAAGGCGTCTATATTAGATCCTACTAATACTTTAGGGATATCTGATGAAACTGCGTAACCATTTCTATCAAAAGTAATGGATAAACTTTCTTGATCTGTAGTTTCAAATACCTCTTTGGCTGCTGCAATAGCTGTATTTGAGGCATCATACATATTAATTAATTTTTCTAAATTAGGATTTCCCTCAATAATCATGGTCCCAACTTTATTAAAAACGATATTGATCATACCAGCAGAAGCATCAAATATTCCATCTGCTTTTATATTAGCTTGATTACTATTTTCTAATGCAACTTCTCCTGGTTGAATATTCATTTCTTCTTTTTTGCAGGCATAAAATGATGTACTTAAAATGGCAATAGCGATTAAAATTTTTACTGTTTTCATTGTTTTTAAGGATTAAGGGTTAAAATTTTACTGATTTTTTGTTTTTTAGCTGATTGTTTATTTTTACTCTTTTAATGTTTGATTGATTTCGTTAAACTTAATTTATTGTTGGTTTTATTTGGCAAATATGGGGCACTTTTGTTAAAAATAGTTAAGCCAATAGTTGTACTTTAAAACCAAAAATTGTATTTTACACCATCGATTACAAAAATCGACTTAAGTGTACCCTTTAACTTAAATAAATTATGAAAAACACAGTAGGACAAAAAATCAAAAAGCTGCGCGAACTTCGCAATTACACACAAACGTACATGGCTATTGAGCTAGACATTACCCAACAAGGCTATAGTAAAATAGAAAAAGAAGGACGCCTCACTGTAGATCAGTTGGATAAAATTGCAGCCATACTAAAGGTAGAAAGCGCCTATATTTTAAATTTTAATGAAGAGTATTTATTAAGAGATTCTAACCATAGTGCAGCAAATGCACCCGGTAATATGGGTCAGGAGTTGAAATCGAATACTGATCCTAAATTTTATGCAGAAATGATTATGTTACTGCGCAAGGAAGTAGATTGCTTGTATGCTTTAGCTTTTCCAAATAACCAGGAGCGTAATTTGATGTTGAAGTAATACCGATTATACTTTCAATTTAGTCCAATTGCGGCATTACACATTGTAAATTTATTAAATAGCTATGGGCTATTTTATAGATACAATTGGTATAATTTCAAGTAATATCGGCATTAACAATTGCATATTTATTTTTTAGTAGGACTAAAAAATAAATGCAATTGGTATAATTGTCCTAAACAAGATGTTAGGATGCAAAGCACTATAGGTGGGAGCTATTTAAACAATGTGTGTTAAAGCTTCCTCCTTTTATGTAACTACTTCTTCATAGTATTAACAGCAGCAAGTAGCGTGTTAACTTGTAGTTTATTATAAATTCTTCTAATGTGTGTTTTTACGGTATTGATAGAAACAAAATTTTGCTCAGCCACCTGTTTAATGCGCATACCTGCAGCTAATTGCTCTAGTATATGATTTTCTCTTTCGGAAAGCATTTCCAAAGGTGTTTCATTTTTTTTAATTTGACTAAAAGATTCTACTACTTTTCTGGCAATTACAGGACTCATAGGTGAGCCTCCATGCAATAAGTTTTCTAGGGCATTAAAAATATCATTACTTGTATCCTGTTTTAAGATATACCCTGTGGCCCCTGCTTGAAGTGCTTTAAATATTTTATCATCATCTTCACTGTTGGTGCACATCATTACCAAGGTATTAGGATATTTATTCTTAATAATTTGTGTACATTCTATGCCATCTTTGCCCGGCATATTGATATCCATTAGCACTACCTTAGGACAAGCATGTGTTTCCTTGATATGTGTTAATATACTTTGGCTATTTGGAAAAGTGATGCAATGGTAAAGTTTATTGTTATTGATGTATTCGCATAAACTCGACCTGAATTCAGCATGGTCTTCAACTAAGGCAATAGTGATGGGTTCAGTATTCATAAGTGCGCATGGTTATGGTAGTAAACAAATATATTATTTTATACTTTCAATTCAAATTTTACAATTGTTCCTTTCGGGCGGTTTGGTAAAAACTCGATTTTGCCTTGGAGTTGTTTTATTCTATTCTGCATGCTATCAAGGCCGTTTCCTTTAATAATTGTATCAAAATCAAATCCTTTGCCATCATCAGTAATGGTAATTTGCAATTTTTTTAGCTTATATTTAAACTGTACTGTTACATTAGTGGCCTCAGCGTGTTTCAACACATTGTTAATGGCTTCTTTATATAATAGATATATATTCTTTTTTATTTCCTGTTCAATCGCTCTTGAAGGCATGTTGGTAAATGCTTCAATTGAACAAGTCATATTTGAATTGGTAATAGTTTCATCAGCATAAGTAATTAAGTGATTTTGAAGTGCTTTTAAATTATTTTTTTCGGCATTGAGCGACCAAACTATGTCATTTACTTTAGCAATAACCTGAACGGTGCTTTGCTCCAATTGTTTATATTCTTCGCTCTCTATATTTCCATTTTTTATATGCCAGTTTTTAATTTTATAAACCAAAGCATTTAAATCGTTGCCAATATCTTGGTGCATTTCATAAGCAATTGTTGTTCTTACATTATTTAATTTTCTTTTGCTTTCTCTCTGCTTTTCGATCATTTCTTTTAATCTTAAATAAATAAATCGACCAATAAAAGTGAAAAAAGACCCTACAAATATAACGTTACTTGCTTTGTGAATAAGGCTTTCTGAATAATCGTAATTTTCGAACACTTTCTTATACTATATTTTTATTTTAAATTAATTTCAGTGGATTAAGGAATCTTATGTTTGAAACCAAGCATTAAATCTCAATTTTAAACCGCATTTCATTTTTACCCGAATCACTAGTTTCATTTTTAAATACTGCATTTAAAACTTCAATTCTTTTTTTCATCAAATCTAATAAATTTTGTTGTTCAGTTTTTAAGATTTGAGCTGTATTGCACTCATAGCTTATCGAAATAAATAAATGATGATCTTCAAAATTTAGATTGATGTTTACATGTGCAAGCCCTTCATAACCTACAATATGTTTAATGGATTCTTTAAAGAGATGGAAGATGTTTCTCCTTTTTTCAATCGAAATAGCTATTTCAGATAAAGCCTCTGTTCTTTGAAATTGATAGGTAATATTGCTTTTTCCTAAAAAGTCATCTAGGAATTTAAGCATAAAATTACTCAAAGAAATGAGGGTGTCTTTCTCGCTATTTAAAGTCCAAATGGTTTCATTAACTTTTTTAATGATCTCTTTTGTAAAATTTTCGATTTCATGATATTCTTCTAAATGCTCATTACCCTTGCTGTTTTGATAAATTCTTAATTTAAATAACAAATTACTCAAATCAGCTCCTAAATCATCATGCATTTCGGCAGCAATACGCGTCTTTTCAACTTCAATATTTTTCAAATCAGCAAGTTCATTCAACTCTCTTTCTTTGCGTTTATTTGAAAAATAGATACCTAATAGGTATATGTATCCAAAAAAAAATGCATAGTGGACATAAAAAAATTCCTCTGAAAAAAAAATAAAAGTTTCCATTTTTAAATCGATTTACTGCGGATACTCAATCCGTAAATGATAAATATTACTCAATTTCTTTTTAAAGATACGTTTAATCACTGTGATGTTTTTAAAGGTAATATCGGCATTGGCAAATTGGTTTTGGGCTATTTGAGAGTCAATCACTCGGTCCACCAATTTTTCTAAGCTATCGGCATCGTAATGTTTAAGACTGCGGCTCGCAGCTTCCACAGAGTCGCTCATCATCAACACCGCGGTTTCTTTACTAAAAGGTATGGGGCCTGGGTATTGAAATACGCTTACATCTATTTCCTCGTCAGGGAAATTTTTTAAAAAGCTTTGGTAAAAATACTGCGCTTTAGTGGTTCCGTGGTGGGTGCGTATAAAGTCTATGAGTTGGTCGGGGAGGTTGTTTTCTTTGGCTATTTCTATGCCTTTGGTAACATGACCAGTAATAATGGCGGCACTGTCTTCAAAACTCAATTCGTTGTGTGGGTTTACACCTGCGCTTTGGTTTTCAATAAAATACATGGGCATATCCATTTTTCCAATATCATGATAGAGCGCGCCTGTGCGAACTAACAAAGAAGAGCCTCCAATGGCAATAATGGCTTCTTCGGCCAAATTAGCCACCTGTAAAGAGTGCTGGAAAGTACCAGGGGCTTTTAAGGCCAATGAACGGAGCAGGGGAGAGTTGATATCGCTGAGCTCCATTAGGGTAACTTCAGACACAAAACCAAATAACTTCTCGAAAATAAAAATGGCTGGATACACAAACAATACCGATACCGCGCTAACTCCAAACCATTGAAGCGTGGTGTAGTTTAAATTATTTAGCGTACCCTCAAGCATCACCGAGTACGACATAAATGCTAAACTATACGTAATGAAAATAATACCCACAGTAAAAAACAATTGTGAACGATGATGCATATCTAATATACTAAAAACAGCAAAAAAGCCCGCTGCAATTTGTATAAAAATAAATTCAAAAGGATTGGGCGCAATGATGCCAATAATTAAGGTACTTGAAAGGTGCATAAACAACGCAACCCTTGTGTCGAAAAAGGAGCGTACCAAAATAGGGAATATGCAAAAGGGTAAAATGTAAATATTGACTATTTTAAAACGCGAGGCAAGACCCACCATGGTGGCGGTAAGCATTACGTTTAATAATATAAAAAAGAGAATCTTACTGTCGGCCAACATGTCTTTTCGGAAAAGGGCCATAAAAATAATAAGCAACAATATACTCATGCTTACCATTACAAACTGTCCGCCCATAATGTAATAAAGGTTAGAGCTGCCGCCAGTTTGCGAAATGTACTCTGCCTTAAGCGATTCTAAAATTTTGAATTTGACTTCGTCAACAATGTCACCACGCGATATGATGCGCTCGCCTTGCTGTTTCATATCGCGACTTAACGAAATATTATCGAACAATTCTTTTTGTGTTTTGGTGGTAGTAATTGCATCAAACTTTATATTATGTTGCAATAAGTTCTCAAACACACGCATGATAAGCGATTCAGATAAGCCTGTTTCTTGTACTAAACTGCTTTTTAAATAGTTGAATGCAGATACAATAGTAAAAACTTGCTTGAGTTCAATCTCTTCGGCAATGTTATTTTTAACAATATAAATGGTAAAATCGTTGCTTTTGTTATCTAGCTGTGGGTTGGTTTCTAAAATGCCTTTGCCATAAATATCGTTGAGCAAACGCAAGCAAAATGCTTTGTTAAGTTCAAATCTTTTTTCGTTTGTTTTGATGCCCAGGGCCAAAGCCTCTTTTTCGAATTCGCCCTGAAAACTTTTAGCAACTTGAGCAAACACCGCATTATCAACCTTAAAGTAGGGTTTGCTGTTGCTTATTAAATCATTTTGTTCATCTTTAATTTCTGTATCGGTTTTATTGATGCCGAAATCAAAAGGTGCAATAAGGTCTTCGTGAAGCCATGGTTTATTTTTTTGGTAGCTGTATTTAAATTTTACGGTTTTAGGAAACACGTATACAATTACCGAAACGCACATCAGTAAAAGTGCAATCTTGTAAAACACATCGTGTTTTGTACTGATATAATTTTTTAGAGGTGCTAACATTATAATATAAAAGGCTTTAAAGGTAAAAAGAATTTTTACACAATGGAAAAGTTCACATGAATTAGATGAGTTATCATGTAAGTGAGAATGAAATTATAAATCCTAATATTTAAATTCTAAAACCTAATACAGATAGCTATTAGAACTAAATTGCAACTTTTAAACTACCCACTTCCAACTTTCCAACTTTTAACTTTCCAACTTTTAACTTTCCAACTTTCAACTTTTCAACTTTCCAACTTTCCAACTTTTAACTTTCAACTCTCCACATCAATGCGCTTCCAACCAATTTTTTCCAATGCCTACCTCTGCCTCCACGGGCACTTCATAAGGTAAAGGCATTGCTTTTTTCATTTCATCTAGTACCAATGCTTTCATCATTTCAATCTCTGAATTGAGTACTTCAAAAACCAATTCATCATGCACTTGCAACAACATTTTTGATTGTACTTTTTCTAGCTTCATTCTGTTGTGAATTTGTATCATAGCCAATTTAATCATATCAGCTGCGCTCCCTTGTATGGGCATATTTATTGCATTTCTTTCTGCAAAACCTCTTACTACTGCATTGCCCGAGTTAATATCGCGCAACCAGCGCTTGCGTCCCAAAATGGTTTCAACGTATCCATGCTCCTTAGCAAAGTTAACTTGCTTATCCATATATAATTTTATGGATGCGTATTGGGTAAAATAGTTATCAATTAATTGTTTGGCTTCTGCCCTGCTAATGCCTATATTTTGAGATAAACCAAAGGCACTTTGACCGTAGATTAAACCAAAATTTACACTCTTGGCTTTGTATCGCATTTCTTTGGTAACTTCCTCTTCGGCCACGCCAAACACTTTAGCAGCAGTGGCGGTATGAATATCTTTTTGTAATTTAAATGCTTCGCACATGGCCACATCGCCACTCATGGCAGCTACTATGCGCAATTCTATTTGAGAATAATCGGCCGACATGAGCACATAGTTTTCGTTAGGTGCTATAAAAGCTTTTCTAATCTCGCGGCCTAGTGCTGTTCTTATAGGAATATTTTGCAAATTAGGATTATTTGAACTTAAGCGTCCGGTTACCGCTATGGCCTGATTATAGGATGTATGAACTCTTCCAGTGTTTGGATTAACCAACTGTGGCAGTGCATCTACGTAGGTGCTTTTTAATTTGGTAAGTTCTCTAAAAGCTAAAATATCATCTACAATTTTGTGTTCGTGCGCCATTTTTTGAAGCACTTCTTCTCCAGTGGCATATTGACCTGTCTTGGTTTTTTTTGCTTTTGGATCTAATTTTAAATGGTCAAATAAAATTTCACCCAACTGTTTTGGCGAAGCCAAATTAAAACGTGCACCTGCCTGCTCATATACGCGCTCTTCACTTTCGCGCGCCTGTTTCTCTAGTTCTAATGAATATTCATTTAAAAAATGAGTGTCGATTTTAATACCCTCAAATTCCATTTGCAGCAACACTTTTACCAATGGGTTTTCTATTTTATTAAAAATATTTTCAACTTGTTTGACTTTTACTAAAGGTTCAAAAACATGTTTTAATTGCAAGGTAATATCAGCGTCTTCGGCAGCATAGTCGGTAATTTTATCCAATGGCACATCACGCATATTGCTTTGATTTTTACCTTTTTTTCCAATCAATTCCTCAATTGAAACAGGTTGATAGCTCAGATATTTTACACTTAATAAATCCATGTTTCTGCGTCCTTCTGGCTCTATTAAATAATGTGCCAACATGGTATCAAAAATACTTCCTTTGACTTCTATTCCATGGCGTTTTAGTATCAATAAATCATACTTAATGTTTTGTCCAATCCATTGGATAGATTCTTTGTCAAACAATGGCTTAAATAATTGCAATTGCGCTTCTGCAGTAAATCTATCTGCCGAAAAAGGTATATACCAAGCTTCCCCTTTCTGAACAGAAAAACTAGCACCAACAATGTTAGCTATGTTGGCATCTAGACCTGTAGTTTCCGTGTCAAAACATATTTCATTAAAGGTTAGCAAATGTTTAAGTAATTTATTAATTTCTTCATTTCCCTCCACCATCAGGTACTGATGCTCGGTATTAGAAATATTTTTATCGGCAAACAAAGCGTCCTCAGCAGTTTCAGCATCTTGCATTAAAACTGTTGAAGATGAAGGCGATTCATTTGTAACATCTGGTTCCGAAAATAAATCTTTCACTTGATTAACTTTTGGCGCGGGCGTAGCAGTATTTACAACAGTAAAAGGCTCACCCAATATTCTTTTTCCAAGCGACTTAAATTCTAGTTCAGTAAAAATTTCATTAAGTAATTCTTTGTTAAATTCTGATACTTTATATTCTTCTGCATTAAATTTTACGGGCACATCAAGAATAATAGTGGCTAATTTTTTACTCATAATTGCCGAGTCTTTTCCAGCTCTTATTTTTTCGCCCATGCTACCTTTAATTAAGTAAGCATTCTCTAAAACATTCTCTAAAGTACCATATTCTGCAAGCAATTTGGCTGCAGTTTTTTCACCCACTCCCGGTATTCCAGGTATATTATCTGAGGCATCGCCCATCAATCCTAAAATATCTATCACCTGCGAAACATTTTCTATGCCCCATTTTGCGCAAACTTCTTTAGGTCCCATAATTTCGGCCTTATTTCCAAAAGCTGGTGGCTTGTAAATAAATATTTTTTCGCTTACCAATTGTCCATAATCTTTATCAGGCGTAACCATATATACATCAAAACCCTCTTGTTCTGCTTGTTTAGCCAATGCCCCAATAATATCATCAGCTTCGTAGCCGTCCAATTCAACTACTGGAATATCAAAACCACGAATTATTTTTTGAATATCGGGAATCGATAAAATTAAATCTTCTGGCGCTGCCTCTCTATTGGCTTTATAAGCTTCAAAATCTGTGTGTCTTTCTGTAGGAGCATGCGTATCAAATGCTACAGCAATATGTGTAGGTTTTTCTTTATTAAGTAATTCTATCAAAGTATTGGTAAAGCCAAATTGAGCATTCGTATTTTTACCTGTTGAAGTTAATCGTGGGTTGCGAATTAATGCATAATAAGCTCTGTATATCAACGCTAGTGCATCAAGTAAAAATAATTTTTTTTCGTTCATAAGTTGTATTTAAGATGCACAAAGTAAGCAAAATACTATTTAACTCTTAAGCTTTAATTGTTCATTCTTTATTTAACATGTAATCATTAAATGTAATTGGTGCTTTTTAGTTATAAACCAAATTTTGGCGTTTGTCTTCTGCCAAAGCCATCGGGCTTTTCTCTGAAATTTTTTTGCTTTTGCAAAAAGGATTTCTGCTGCAGCTTAGCAAAGCAATTTCATGAAACAAATTAATAATATTTTTTGTATGAATAATCGCTAAGGCATTAATTAAAATTAATCAAAAATTAGCTCATTGAAATTTCAATGTCCTGGTTAAAGCAATTAATTTCGAATTGTAAAATCAGCAATCGATTGTTATCGCTAGAAAATCGTAAATCATAAATAGAAAGTTGTGTGTAAAAAAACAAATCTTTAAAAATTCTGTTTCGTTTTTAATATTATTTTTGGCAACCTTAAATTTACAAACAGTATCTTATGATTAAAATTTCAAGCAAAACTTTATTTGTAATTGTAGCAATAGCAACAGTAGCATTAAGTAGGTTACTGCCTCATATTCCTAATTTTACTCCAATTGCCGCAATGGCCTTATTTGGGGGCGCTTTTTTGTCAAATAAAAAATCGGCCTATCTTTTAACTTTTGCCGCCTTGCTTTTAAGCGATATTTTAGTGAACACGATTTTATACAACGATTATAACTTCACAAATTACTTGGCCCAACCATTTGTTTGGGCTGTCTATTTTTCATTTGCACTCACCGTGTTCATGGGAACATCTTTTCAACATAATATTAATGTTAAAAATGTTGCCTTCTTCTCAGTAAGTTCTTCCTTAATTTTCTGGTTACTTACCAATTTTGCTTGTTGGCCCAACAATCCACTTTATACACAAAACTTAGCTGGTTTAATTAATTGCTACATTGCAGCTATTCCTTTTATAGGAAATGTGATTGGTGATTTATTTTACAATACATTGCTTTTTGGAACTTTATTTTTAGCCGGCAAAAGAATGCCTGTACTTATTAAAGCCTAGATTGTTTTCCAATTTAATTTAAAGCCACCAATGTGTGGCTTTTTTATTTACCAAGTTCTTCTGATGCAAAGTGTAAAAACAACACTAATGTAGTATAAAAAAACAAGGTTATAAGACTAGTTTCATTTTAAAATAACTTATATTTGCAGTCCTTTTTTAATGGGTGGGGGATAATATTTTTTAATCTTAAATAAAAATCAATTTATGGAAACGCTACAAGCAAAATCTGATTACGAATCAAAACTTGGTGAATGGATTAATGATGAAAAAGCAGCAGTTAAATTAATTAATGTAACAGGTCATTTATGGTTCGATAAATCTGTCGAACTTATTTTGTTCCGCAACCAGTTGGTAGATAGAAGTGCAAGTGAAATTTTAAATTTGCATCAATATGCTCACAATGTGGTTAAAAAGCCAATCAACATAACAGATACATTAGCCTTGGCTATAGCTATTGATGCCTTGCCAAAAATTGCAGCTGCCAGAATTGATATTGGTCGCTTGGGTGCAGAATGGTTGCAAGAAAAGACAAGTGGAGTTTCTATCAAAGATTTTGTTGATAGGCAATTGAAAACCTTTATCGAACACCCCAAAACTGATTTTGAGCCTAAGGATGTTGTTTTGTTTGGTTTTGGTCGCATTGGTCGCTTAGCTGCAAGAGAATTAATTGCTCAAGCAGGAAAAGGCGAACAATTAAGATTGCGTGCCATTGTTACCCGCACCAATACAAATGAAGATATCACAAAAAGAGCAGATTTATTGAGAACAGATTCTGTTCATGGTCCCTTTCCAGGCACCGTGATCGAAGATTTCGAAAATAAAGCTTTAATAGTTAATGGGCATAAAGTAGCTATGATTGCTGCCAGCAAGCCCGATGAAGTTGATTATACAGCTTTTGGTATTAATGATGCCTTGTTAATTGATAATACTGGAATTTCAAGAGATCGTGAAGGTTTAAGTAAGCACTTAAAATCGAAAGGTGTGGGCAAAGTATTACTAACTGCCCCGGGTAAGGGCGATATCCCAAATATTGTGCATGGAGTAAATAATGGCTCTTACGAAGATAATGAAACAATTTTTTCAGCAGCTTCTTGTACAACCAATGCTATTGTTCCTGTTTTAAAAGTAATTTCAGAAAAATTAGGTATCGAGAGAGGTCATATAGAAACGATTCACTCATATACAAATGATCAAAATTTGTTAGATAATTATCATGCAAAATATCGTAGAGGTCGCTCTGCAGCTTTAAACATGGTAATTACAGAAACAGGAGCAGATAAAGCAGTGGCAAAAGTTTTACCACACCTAGCTGGATTGCTAACAGGCAATGCAGTGCGTGTGCCAACCCCAGATGTTTCCTTGGCCATCTTAAATTTAAATATCACTAAAAATAGCAGCAAAGAAGAAGTAAATGAAATTATGAGAGAAGCTGCATTAAATGGCGAACTGGTTGAACAAATTCAATACTCCAATTCAAACGAATTAGTTTCTACCGATTTGGTTGGTAACCCATGTGCATCCATTTTCGATAGTCCAGCTACCATTGTTTCTAAAGACGGTAAAAGCTTGGTATTATATGTTTGGTATGATAATGAATATGGTTACACGCGTCAGGTAATACGTTTGTCAAAGGAACTGGCCGGAGTTATTAGAATGAGGTATTACTAAAATATTTTAACATAAAATAAAAGCCCGAAAACTCATTTTTTTCGGGCTTTTTTATACCTCAATTTTTAACCAACTTTTTTACCGTAAACTTATAAAGATTAAATAGTTGCATTGTTGCAGAAAAAAAATTAACTTTACACGTTAATTTTCGCTAACGAAATCATTTCGGCTGACGTTAATTATTAAAGAACAACTATTACTTACACCATGAAGAAAATTATTAACTTGCTATTTTGCCTTGCTTTTATAGCTATAGCAATGCATGCGAAAGCTCAAATAGTAGTTAATACAGCAACTTATACTGCACCAAATCCCGCAACAAGTTTAGTTAACAATGTGCTTTTAGGAACTGGTGTTACTGCAAGCAATATTGTTTTTTCACAGGGCTTAACTAACCCCAATGCACAGATTGGTTATTTTAATGGAAGTAATTCAAATATTGGACTAGATAGTGGTATTGTGTTAAGCTCAGGTAATGTATTGGATGCAATGCCAAATAGTTTTGCAGGTGGTGTGTTTGCAGGTATGGGAAATTATCCCGATTTGTTAAATGTAGCAAACTCAGTTCCTCCACTGATAAATCAAGCATTTGTTGTGGGTGGAGTTTATGATGTTGCCGTGCTAGAATTTGATTTTGTGCCATCTTCAGATACAGTTAAGTTTAGATATGTTTTTGGGTCTGATGAATATCAAACTTTTATTAACACCACCTATAACGATGTGTTTGGTTTTTTTATCAGTGGCCCAGGAATTACCGGTCCATTTGCAGGTAATTCTCAAAACATTGCCGTTGTCCCAAATTCAAACCCTCCATTACCCATTACCATCAGTTCTGTGCAGCCTGCCCTCAACGGTCAGTATTATATTGATAATCCCAACAATGCAACAGTAGCTTTAAACGGTTTTACAACTGTTTTAACTGCTATGTCGCCTGTAACCTGTGGTTTAACCTACCATATCAGAATTGCTATAGCCGATGGTTCAGATTCAGGTTTGGATTCAAAAGTGTTTCTCGAAGCTAACAGCTTTAGTAGCCAAGGTGTTCAGCTAACTGGTTCTGTAAGTATTGGTGGAACCGATTCTATTTTATATGAAGGTTGCGGTGAGGCTACTATCGAAATGATACGCCCAGGAGATGTTACTTTAGGTGATACAGTGCATTTTATTATAAGTGGCTCCCCAAATAATGGAGATTATACAAATTTCGCAGATAGTTTAGTTTATCAACCTGGTCAGCAATCTGCTTTCTTAAATATTACTGCCTATCAGGATAATGTAGCCGAAGCATTAGATACGATAACCATTACCACCATTGGTGGAATTTGTTCTAGCATTGTATCTACAATTACTATGTATATTTCAGATGCTCCTTCTGTATTTGCAAATGCAGGAAACGACACTACTTTGCATTGTGCTGGTGATCTAGCCACATTGCATGCAAGCGCCACAGGTGGATTGCCAGGTTACAATTATACTTGGCTAAATGGTCTAGGAAATTCAAGAGTAATTACAGTAAATCCAACAATTACAACAAGTTATGTGGTAATGGTGCAGGATACTTGTCAACAAGTTTTCGATTATGATACCATTGTTGTTAATGTGCCAATTGTTAGTCCCATTGTTATTACTGCATCAGCAGATCAAGATATTGTTTGCCCTAACCAACCTGCTACTTTTACAGCCACAGCCACAGGAGGAACACCTCCTTACAACTTTTTTTGGCAAAACCCTTATACTTTCGGCAGTACAGCAACTTTTATTAGCCCCCAAGACCAATGGTATGTAATTGAAGCTACTGATGCTTGTAACATTTTTCATGGTTATGATACCGTGATGGTCAATCTTATTGAAGTGAATCAATTAACTGCATTTTTACCCGAAGAAATAAGAATTTGTTTAGGAGAGTCAGCTACAACACAAGTTCAGGTATATGGTGGAGTTTTAAATTATAATTATACCTGGACAAATATTACATCAAATCAACCTTCAATTACAGTTGCACCTACTAATAATTCAATTTATATGGTTACTGTAAATGATAGTTGTGGTAATACAACTTCTGCATCTGTGCTAGTAAGCATAAACTATCCTTTAGCAGATTTTAACTACACCTCCGATCCTAATAACGATTACAAAATTCTTTTTAATAATTCATCATTGAATCCCGTTTTAAACAATTGGAATTTTGCCGATGGCGAAACTTCATTAGATTTGCACCCCGATCATATTTATGCAGATAGCGGAAGTTATGATGTTAAATTAATTATGCAAGATACTAGTGGTTGTGTTGATACAGTTGTTAATGTAGTTTGGGTTAACCCAGATTTACGTGTTTTAATTCCATCGGCATTTACACCTAATGCTGATGGTTTAAATGATGTATGGGAAATACACGGACAAGGCATGCAAGAATTAAGTTTTATTATCTTTGACCGCTGGGGAGGAAAGGTTTTTGATAACGGAAATTTAGTAAATAATAACAAATGGGAAGGGAAAGAAATGCCACAAGGCGTTTATTCATACAAAATATCAGCAAAAAGTTTTTCAGGAAGATTATATAATAAATACGGTTCAATTACATTAATCAGATAATCATAATTAACTAATATGAAAATAAACAAACTAATTATTGGCATTTTTGCAACAGCATTATTTTGCAGCCACTCTAGTGTAAATGCACAAATAGGTATAAGCACAACAGCTTACTCAACACCAACTGCTGCGCAGAGTTTAGTAAATAATATTTTACTTGGAGCAGGTGTTACTGCCAGTAATATTACTTATACCACTGCTGGAAGTGAACCAATTCAACTTGGTTTTTTCAATGGAGTAAACTCTAATATAGGTTTAGATAGTGGTATTGTTATGTCAACAGGTGATGTAGCCGATATTGTTCCAGGTAATTTCAGCGGAGGTTTACCCTTGGGTGGTGCAGATCCAGATTTATTAACATTGGCCAATTCTGTTCCTCCCTTAATTGGACAAAATTTTAGTGTTTCTGGCACTTTTCATACTGCAATATTAGAGTTTGATTTTGTTCCTGCAGCTGATACTGTAAAGTTCAGATACGTATTTGGCTCTGATGAGTACACTACTTATATTAATACCCAATACAATGATGTTTTTGGTTTTTTTATCAGTGGCCCTGGTATCAATGGCCCTTATGCACTTGGTGCAGAAAATATTGCAGTGGTGCCAGGCACAAATCCTGCCTTGCCGATCACTATTAGTTCTGTACAACCTAATTTAAATGGGCAATATTATATTAGTAACACAAGCCAAGGTAGCGTGGCTTTAAATGGTTTTACGACAGTTTTTACTGCTGTTTCTGCTGTTACTTGTGGTCAAACATACCATATCAAGTTAGCTATTGCCGATGGTTCTGATGGTAGTCTTGATTCAGGTGTATTTTTAGAAGCATTAAGCTTTACCTCTAATGCTGTTTCCATTGTGTCAAATACATTAAATGGAGATACAACAATAGTTGAAGACTGTTCTCAGGCTGCATTTACATTCTTTAGGCCAGGTTCAACTGCTGATACTTTAGTGTTGAACTTTAACGTTACAGGAACTGCTATAGAAGGAACTGACTATGCCGCTATACCTGATTCTATTACCTTTCTACCTGGTGAAAATACCATAGTTGTTCCAATTATTCCATTGGCCGATGGAATTACAGAGGGACCTGAGTCAATCATTATTTCTTTTACGCAGGATATTTGCGGGTCTTATCTAATTACCTCGAGCATCTGGATTGTACCTGTAACCCCAATTGTTGTTTCTGCACCTGATACTGGTATTGTTTGCCCAAATACACCAATTACACTCGAAGCTCAATTTAGTGGTGGATATCCGCCATACACGGTAGTTTGGAGTACGGGTGATACAGCAAACTCTGTGGTTGTAAATCCAGGTACAACTACTACTACTTATTATTACACCGTTACAGATACTTGTTATGGAATTGCAGTTACTGATTCAATAACAGTTAATGTTTCTCCTGGTGATCCACTTCAAGTTTTTGGTACTGATATTTGTTTGGTGCCTGGTGGTGTTGATACATTGTCTGCCAATGGAATTGGAGGTTTCCCGCCATATAGCTATGCTTGGATTCTAGGTGGTACTTTTATGGGTTTCAATCAAGATTTAATTATTACAGGAGTGCAGGATACTACCTATGTTGTGCAAATTAATGATGGCTGTGGAAGTTTATTAGCAATAGATTCAGTTTATGTAACCATCGGAAATCCAGTTAATCTAGAAGTAATATCCTTAGGAGCTAATCAATCTATCGTTGAAGGATGCGGAAGTGGTATTTTTCAATTTACAAGACCAGGTTCAACTCTTGACACTTTATACCTGCCCATTAACATAGGTGGTACAGCTACAGGAGCTGCAGATTACAATACCTTTAATGATACGATTGTTTTTTTACCAGGACAAAACCAAATTCAAATAATAGTTTCAGCCCTTAATGACGGTATTACTGAGCCAGATGAATCAATAGTAATTTCATATAACCAAATTGGTTGCGGTTCTACTGCTCCAATCATTGACAGCCTTGTAATTTATCCTTTAGCACCTATCACTACCAATGCACAATCTACATACACAATAGTTTGCCCTGGCGATAATCAATTAATTAACTCTTCTTTTACTGGTGGATATCCGCCATACACAGTAGTCTGGAGCACGGGCGACACAGCTAATTCAATTACAGTTAATCCAACAGTAACCACAACATATATTTATACTGTTACCGATTCTTGTTTATCTCAATCTGTTTCACAATCAATTACTGTTAATGTTCCTGTTGCATCTCCAATAACTGTTACCACAACAGCAGACGATATTCTATGTCCTAATGACAATAGTGTAGTTACTGCTGTAGCTGCGGGCGGTTTTCCAGGATATACTTATTCATGGACTTTGAATGGAAATCCTGTAAGCACAAGTGCTTCTTTTACAAGCCCTTCGCTCAGCCAAACTACTACATATAGCTTAACTGTTACGGATGCTTGCGCAAGTAACCCGTTGCAGCAAAATGTAATTGTGAATGTAGTTCCTTACACGCCAATTACACTTGATTTAGGTGCTGATTTATCTGTCCCTTGCCCTAATACAGGAGCACAATTATCTCCAGTTTTTAGTAATGGATCTAGACCATATTCCTTCACTTGGAGCGCAGGTGTAGTGCCTCTCCCTGGTGATAGTGTTGCATTAGTGCAACCATCTGCTTCTCAAACTTATTATTTAACCATGACAGATGTATGTCAGCAGGCTCCGGTGATTGATAGCATTAATTTGAGTGTTGCAAGTTATAGCACCTTAACTGCTGTAGCAAGTCCTGATACTACTGTATGCCCTGCCAACCCAATTACATTGAGCGTTATTGCAGATGGAGGAGCTGGAACATACTCTTATTTGTGGGAAGATTTAGTTACACTTTTGCCATTTATTGGTAACAACCAAGTGTCCATTTCTCCTACCATCGATTATTCTGTAAGTTACAGGGTAACGGTTACTGATCTTTGCGGTAATTCTGTTTTTGATTTGGTTGAAGTACCATTGAGAAAAGATTGTGATGTTATTGTTCCTAATATTATAACACCTAATGGCGATGGCGAAAATCAGTTTTTGGTTTTCGAAAATCTTGAACTTTTCCCTCAACCTAAATTAGAAGTTTTCAATCGTTGGGGAACACGCGTTTATGAGTCAGATAACTATCAAAATAATTGGTCGCCTTCTGATTTAAATCCAGGTGTTTATTATTTTACCCTTGAATTAGGTACTATTGATCCAAAGAAAGGTTTCTTTCAATTAATGAAATAAAATTTAATGAAATTATTATTCGTATAGTTTAATCATCCGAATTATTTGCGTGGCAGAAGTTTTTATATTGTATTAATTTTACTTCTGCTTTTTAATAAGGCTTCTGCCACGCATATTGTTGGAGGTGAAATTTATTACACTTGTTTAGGAAGTAATAATTATAAAATTACTTTAAAACTCTACAGAGATTGTTTTAACGGTCAAGCTCCATTTGATTCTCCTGCTTTCATTGGTATTTACAATTCGAGTGGTGGTCTCGTAAATACATTAAGTGTTAATTTTGTTGGTCCTTATTTAATTCCTCCAGCGGTAATAAGTCCATGCCTAGTGCCGCCAAGTAATGTTTGTGTAGAAGAGGCTGTTTATGAGCAAACCGTGAATTTGCCACCAATTACAGGTGGTTATAACATAGTTTATCAAAGGTGTTGTAGAAATGGCACTATCACTAATTTAGATGATCCAGGCGGAACAGGCTCTAGTTATTTAGCTCATATTCCCGATCCTTCAATTGCGAATTGCAATAGCAGCCCACGATATAGTAATTTCCCCCCTTTATTTCTTTGCAGCAATGTTAATTTTAATTTTGATCATGTTGCAACCGATCCCGATGGCGATTTATTAGTTTATAGTTTTTGTGATGCTTATGCTGGAGCCTCAACGTTAGATCCAGCTCCAAATCCTCCCGCTCCTCCACCTTTTCCGTTTGTCAATTATCTTCCAAGCTATACTGGTAATTATCCTATTGATGCTAACCCCGCTTTTAATATAAATACTTCATCGGGTTTTATTACCGGAACACCAACTACTGTTGGGCAATATGTGGTAGGTGTTTGCGTAAGCGAATATCGAAATGGGGTACTAATTAGCACTAACAAAAGAGATTTTCAATTTAACATTCTTTTTTGTGATGCAGCTATTGCTTCAATACCTGCTCAAACAAGCTTTTGTAATGGGTTTACAGTAAACTTTAATGGAGCTGCAAGTGTAAATTCAAACACCTATTTTTGGAATTTTGGGGACTTAAATACCTTAGCCGATACTTCTAATTTACCCACTACAAGTTACACTTATACTGATACAGGAGTTTATACCGTTATGTTAGTAGCATATGATCCAAGCGGTAATTGTTACGATACTGCTTATTCTGATTTTGAAATATTTCCTCTTTTAGATGCACAAGTTACTTCTCCGTCACCGCAATGTTTCGAAAATAATAGTTTTGATTTTTTAGCCGGTGGCAATTTTACTTCTGATGCCAGCTTTTTATGGAATTTTGGAACCAATGCTACACCTCAAACTAGCACCCAGCAGAATCCAACTGGAATTAATTTTTCTAATTTAGGAAGTAACTCTGTTACACTCACAATATCTCAATATGGCTGCACAGATACCTTTCTGGGAAGTGGTAATGTTTTAACGGTTACAAAACCTACTGCTGAAATAGCTACCTTAAATCAATATTGCATGGGTTATCAAATTATTTTTGAAAATAACTCCTTAAATTCCAACGCATGGTTTTGGGATTTTGGTGTTAACAGTTTGGTTTCTGACACCAGTAACCTATTTGAACCTGTTTATATTTATCCTGATTCTGGAATATACAATATCACATTAATCGCTTACAATCAAGGAATTTGCAGTGATACGGCCAATTTAAATTTTTGGGTTTTTCCGCTGCTTAATCCAATAATTGAAGGTGCAGGAGATCAGTGCCTCACCTCTAATAATTTTGATTTTGTTGCTGCGGGCGCCTATACATCAGATGCTATTTTTAATTGGAATTTTGGACCTACCGCATCTTTATCACAATCCAATTTGCAAAATAATCAAGATATAACCTATACTCAGCTTGGTAACTACCCTGTAGTTTTAACTATGAGTCAATATGGATGTACCAAATCGGTAACCGATTCTGTAGGATTGTACCCAAGTCCTATTGCAAAGTTTGGATTGGAAGGTGGTTTTGGATGCAGTCCTGTTTACACTCAATTTATTGATAGTAGTTTAGCAGCCACACCCTATTTATACAATTGGAATTTAGGAGATAACAACAGTATTAACACTCAAAATCCAAGTTATTCCTATCAAAATCCTGGTACTTATACAGTAAGCCTAACTATTATCACTACAACAGGATGTATCGATACTTCCACATTTGTATTCCCTAATGCGGTAAAAGTTTTCCCCTATCCAGAGGCTGGATTGATAGCTGACCCAATAGAGGCAAGCATATTTAGTCCATTAATTGCTTTTTCAGATTCTGCTAAATTAGCGGTTTTTTGTGCACTTCGTATCAGTGATGGCACCTATATCGAAAACTGTGATTATACGCATACTTTTAAGGATACAGGTTATTTTAAGGTAACACAAATAGTAAAAAATGAATTAAATTGTATTGATAGTGTTAGTTTAACGGTATACATTTATCCTGAATTTAGGTTGTTTATACCTGATGCATTTACACCAAATGGCGATGGGCTGAATGACATATTTAAGCCTTCAAGCATAGGAATAAAAGAATATAATTTTCAAATTTTTAATCGTTGGGGCGAAAGCTTTTTTATCTCAAAAGGAGCACAAGACGGTTGGGATGGAAATTATAAAGGTAGCAGTGCACCACAGGGTGTTTATGTATACTTGTTGAATGTTGTTGATGTCAATGGAAATAGCCATACCTACAACGGTAAAATTGTTTTAATAAGGTAGATTTGCTAGACTTGCTCTTGACGGATCAATTAAAGTTTTTAATAAATTTATCTCTCAATAGCTGCTTTTTTTATTGCTAAAAATATGCTCTATTTAAATTTCATGTATTACATTAGTCAAAAATTTAACACTTAAAATTATGAGTATACGCAGACCATTTAACTTCAAACAGTGGATTGATGAGAATCGACATCTTTTAAAGCCACCTGTTGGAAACAAAGTAGTATATGAAAACACAGAGTTTATAGTGATGGTTGTAGGTGGACCCAATTCCAGAAAGGATTACCATTACAACGAAAGTGAAGAGTTTTTTTATCAATTAGAAGGCGATATTACCGTTAAAATTCAAGAAAATAATGAAGCGGTTGAGGTGCCTATCAAAGAAGGTGATATTTTTTTATTACCTCCTAAAGTTCCACATAACCCTGTGAGAGGTGCAAATACCATTGGTTTAGTAATGGAGCGCAAACGTAGAGATCATGAAAAAGATGGCTTGTTGTGGTTTTGCGAAAAATGCAATCATAAATTATATGAGAACTATTTTACCCTCACCAATATTATGACACAGTTTCAAGAAACATTTAAATATTTTTATGAAAACGAAGAATTAAGAACATGTAAAAATTGTGGACATATGATGGAACCACCAATACCTTTGGTTAATCCTTCAAAATCTGAAAGCCACTAAAAAAACATTATGTTAACCATCGATATTCATACCCATATTTTACCAAAGGATATTCCAAACTGGAAAGACAAATTTGGATATGGTGGTTTTATTCAATTAGATCATCATAAGAGCTGTTGCGCGCGCATGGTACGAGACGATGGAAAGTTTTTTAGAGAAGTAGAAGATAACTGTTGGAGTGCTGAAAAAAGGATTACAGAATGTAATCACCATCATGTTGATGTTCAGGTTTTATCTACAGTGCCTGTGATGTTTAGTTATTGGGCTAAAGCGCAGGATACTGCCGATCTGTCGAGTTTCTTAAACGAACATATTGCAGGTATTGTAAATCGTTTTCCTAAAAAATTTATTGGTTTAGGCACTGTTCCCATGCAGGATTCAAAATTATCAATAAAGGCGCTTGAGCATTGTAAAAGCATAGGTTTAAAAGGCATACAAATAGGAAGCAATGTAAACCAGCTCAATTTAGATGAACCGCAGTTCTTCGATTTTTTTGCTGCTTGCGAAGAAATGGATATGGCCTTGTTTGTGCATCCATGGGAAATGATGGGAGAGGCAAACATGCAAAAATATTGGTTGCCATGGTTAGTGGGTATGCCGGCCGAAACTAGCAGAGCTATTTGTTCACTCATTTTTGGTGGTGTTTTTGAACGATTGCCAAAACTAAGAGTGGCCTTTGCTCATGGCGGTGGAAGCTTTCCTTCAACCATCGGTAGAATTGAACATGGCTTTGATTGTAGGCCTGATTTAGTGGCTATTGATAATAAAGTAAACCCAAGAAATTATATTGGTAAATTTTGGTTCGACAGTTTGGTGCATGATCCTTATATGCTTAAGTATTTAGTAGATTTTGCAGGTGCGCACAGAGTTTCTTTGGGTAGCGATTATCCATTTCCATTAGGTGAAAATATACCAGGAACACTAATAAAACAGAGTGAATATAGCGATGAAATAAAAGCACAATTATTACATGGTTCAGCATTAGAGTGGTTGCAATTGAATAAAGCAATGTTTATTTAAATAATAATGGAATTACACTTTCGTGAAATGGGGCAGGGCACCCCCTTACTTATTTTGCATGGTTTATTTGGTAGTAGCGATAATTGGTTAACCATTGCAAAGCAATTGGCCACAAGCTATCGCGTTTTTATTATTGATCAACGCAATCACGGACAATCGCCACACAGCGATACTTGGAATTATGCGGTGATGGCAAAGGATATTGAAGACTTTTGTATTCAACATAATTTGAATGAAATTTTTATTGCAGGCCATAGCATGGGCGGAAAAACAGTAATGAAAATGGCAGAGTTGTTTCCTCAGCGCATCAAAAAAATGATGGTGATTGATATTGCACCACGATATTATCCTGTGCACCATCATCAAATTTTAGATGCTTTAAAAAGTATCGATTTTAATATTGTAGATACAAGAAAACAAGCCGAAGAAGTATTGCATAATGCAATTGAAGACTTTGGAACTCGCCAGTTTTTATTGAAAAATATTTATTGGATTGATGAAAATAAATTGGCCTGGAGGTTTAATTTAGAGGTTATTGCCAATAGCATTGAAATTGTTGGAGAAGCCACACCCGCTGATGAGAAAGTAATTTGTAATATTCCAGTTTGTTTTGTGAAAGGTGAAAAATCTGATTACATCAAAATAGAAGATGAACAGTTAATTGCAAATCAATACACAAATTTTGAGGTAATAACCATTGCAAATGCAGGCCATTGGGTGCATGCGGAGCAGCCAAAAGCAATGTTGGATGCCTTGGTTGATTTTTTTTAGTTTAAAACTGATAACCTAGCGTAAGTATCAACATCGTTGTAAAAAAACTGTGGCTCACCTTGGCAGTTCCAACACCCAATGCATTAAAGTAATTGACATAAGCATTTTTACTGCTAAATTCAGAAATCAAACCTTTATAAATTCTATACCTAACGGTTATTTCTTCACCAGCTATAAATCCAGCGATGTGGAATTTATTATCGAGCCTGGTTCCCATAAAAGTAACATCTGTTTTGGGAATAACGGTGCCCATGCCTGTTTTAAAAATTAACGATAAAGCACTGTTGTGATTAGCAGATTCGTAAATTTTAATTCTATAAAGCATATTGGCCATTAAAAAGTTAGCCCCATTAGTGTGTTCTAAATGAATAAAATTATTATCCACTAATGTATCTTTATCAATTGCTCTACCTCTAATTTGCCCTGTTACTCTTAAGGTTTGATTATCATAAACAATATACTTTGCGTGATCAAAATTTAATTCAATACCAAATTGAGATTTCCTTTTAAAGTAATATCCTAATCTGCAAACATATTGAGGAATCGATAAATCGGTTTTTAATATATCCTTAAAGCCGGGCAGGTCTTTGGACTTAGCATCTATCAATTTAAAATCATATTGGTCGTTGCCCGAATCTTTGAAATGGATATCGCTCTTGGAGAAATAATCTTTATTATAGCCCCACGAAAAATAAAATCCGGTTTCTTGCTTAAATTTTAAACTGTCTTGTGCAGAAATTCGACTTGTGAAAGTGAAAATTATTGAAAATACTAAAAAACAGATAATTCCTGAATGCTTTATCATATTTGAGTTTGGCGGTTATTGGGGCTTTAAAGGTGCTGCAAAAGTAAAAAATAATAAATCACCTGTAACTTTTAATTTAGCAGCGCGTCATATCATCAAACAAAGCGCGCAAAGTACCTTGATATAAATTGAACTTAAAAACAGTAAAAAAATTAAATATATGAAAACTAACTTTTTTAAAACAGCTTTAGTTACCTCTCTTACCTTTATATTGGCGGGCAATTTATTTGCTCAAGAAATCAATTTAAATGATTTTAATGAAATCTCTATTCAAGATAACATCGATGTGGTAATCACACAATCTACTTTGCAAAATTATCGTATTGAACCATCAGGTGTAAATCTTAAGGTGACAAATCAATTAGGAAAATTAAAGATCAGCAGAGAAGATAATAAGGGGGCCGCCACAATTTATATCAACTGTTTTAAACTTAGTGCAATTGATGTGTTAGGCTCTGCCGATGTGCGCACCACCAATGAAATTCGATCAGATGATTTAAAATTAGCTTTAACGGGCTCAGGTGATTTAAGAGTTAAACTAAAAGCAAACAATGTTTCTGCTGCTCTTGCAGGTTCTGGCGATATAAATTTAGAAGGTACAACTCAAAATTTGACTACCACTGTAGCTGGTTCTGGTGATTTAAGAGCCTCTAAATTGATAGCCGAATATGTAAAAGTAGAAGTGGCAGGAAGTGGTGATGCTACTGTAAATGCAAGTAAAAGTTTAGATGCAAGTGTTGCTGGCTCTGGTGATATCCGATATGTTGGAAATCCTGCAACACGTAATGTAAATATTGTAGGCTCTGGTTCTATTTCAGAGACTTCTCAAGAAAAAGCAGATAAGCAAGAAATTGTTATCAATAGCGAAATAAAAATCAAAACCGAAGGTGGAAATGCATCTTCAAACGATACCACACGCTTGAGTTTTGGCGACAGAAAAATAATTATCATTGATGATGAGGATGATGAAAAAGAAAAGGAAATAAAAAAGGATAAAAAAGAAAATGAAATAAAGCATATTTGGGCTGGTTTGGAATTAGGATTCAATGGATACAGCAACAAATTATTGAACACAACTTTGCCCAATGGTGGTGCCTATGCATTAGATTATTTAAGAAGTAATGTAGTTAATATCAATCCTTTTGAACGCAATATTAGCTTGTATAAAAATTATGTAGCTTTAACTACTGGTATTGGTTTTCAATTCAATCGATTGATGTTTGAGAATAACACAGTACTGATACCTTTTAAAGATTCAATTCAAACTTTTGAGTCAGGAATTCCATATACCAAAAACATGTTGAAGGCCAGCTATATTACAGTTCCATTGTTATTGCAATTCAATACATCAAAAAATCATGGCAAGTCTTTTCACTTCGCTGTAGGAGGGCAAGTAGCCATAAAATTGGGCAGCAGAAGCAAACAGGTATATGATGTGGATGGCGATAAAAAAAGAGAGATCTATAAAAGTGATTACAATTTAAATCCTTTTCAGTATGGGTTAACAGCCAGAGTGGGATACGGTAAAGTAAATGTGTTTGCTAATTATAACTTGTCTGAAGTATTTAAAAGTGGAAAAGGCCCTAAACTGTATCCATTTCAAATTGGAGTAAGTCTTTTGCCTTGGTGAAAAATAGTTTTGATTGTAAAAGCGCGGCGCCAAGCAGCGCTTTTTTTTTGCTTTTAATTATCTAGTTAAGGAGTTATCGAAACAAATAGTTAGCAAAAGACCTTTTGAGTTTATTCAGTTAATATAATCTAAGAAGATTATTAGTATTCAAAATAACCAATATATTTGATGCTTTAGCGTTTATAAGCAAGCATGAACATTTATACTCAAAAGCAAAATTGGAAAATTGCCCTTGGTGCTGCTGCAATTGTTATTGTAATTGCATCTTTGGCCTATACCAATTATTTGATCAAACAAATTGCTAACGATGAACGCTCTAAAATAAAAATTTGGGCGGGTGCCATTCAAAAAAAAGCACGTTTAGTAAAGTACACCAATGAGCTTTTTGATAAGATAAAATCAGAAGAACGTAAACGGGTCGAAATATGGGCAGAGGCTTCTAAAATGCTCACCATTAGCGAAAGCAGTGCCGATCTAAATTTTTATTTAAATGTGCTCGATAACAATACAACCATTCCTGTAATCTTAGCTGATGATAAAGGCAATATTACTTCTTGGAAAAACATCGATAGTGTAGAAAATAACATGTACAGCAATCTTTCTGAAGTTCAGAAAAACAGGCTTCTAGCAGAATTGCAAAAAATGAGAGCGCAAAAGGATTCAATTCTAATTCCGCTGAAAGCTAACTCCAACAATATTATTTTTTACAGCGAATCTAAGTTGTTTAATGAGTTAAGATTTACGCTTGATGACCTTATTAAATCTTTTATTACTGAGGTTGTAAATAATTATGCTTCAGTGCCTGTGCTAATTACCGATGGGAGCAAAACAATCATTATTGCTAGTGGCAATGTTACCAAACAGGAAATGGCTGAGAACAAGGATGCACGTATATTAATCAATAAAATGAGTAAAGAGAATGTGCCAATTGAGATAGATTTAGGGGCAGGCGAAAAAAATTATATTTTCTATCAAGACAGTTCCTTACTGTTGCTCATCAAATATTTTCCATTTATTCAATTGGGGGTTATTGGCTTCTTAATTTTAATTGGATACAGTTTATTTAGCACTGCACGAAAAGCAGAGCAAAACCAGGTATGGGTGGGAATGGCCAAAGAAACTGCACATCAGTTAGGAACTCCTTTATCATCTCTTATTGCATGGAACGAACTCAACAAAGCCCGTGGTGGTAACGAAGATTTTATTGAAATTGAAAAGGACATCAATAGATTGGAAACAATTACCGAACGTTTTTCAAAGATTGGGTCTAAGCCACAATTAGATAAACACGATATCAAAGAAGTGTTGCAACATGCAGTAGATTATATGCGAACACGCACATCAAGAAAAATTGTTTTTACACTTAAGTCAGAAACTAATGTAGATGTAAAATGTAATGTTGCGCTCTTTGAATGGGTAGTTGAAAATTTAATAAGAAATGCTGCCGATGCCATGGAAGGCGAAGGTCAAATTAATATTCAAGTGTTTGATCAGTCGCAATTTGTGTATATCGATATTGAAGATACAGGAAAAGGAATTCCAAAATCAAAATTTAAAACTGTTTTTAAACCAGGCTATACCACTAAGAAAAGAGGCTGGGGATTGGGTTTATCGCTTACCAAGCGTATTATAGAAAATTATCATGGAGGTAAAATATTTGTCAAGGGTTCTGAAATGGATAAAGGAACAACCTTTAGAATTGTGCTAAACAAATAATGGCAGGCATTTACATTCATATTCCATTTTGTAAGCAAGCTTGTACCTATTGCGATTTTTATTTTTCTACCTCTAGTAAAATGGTAGATGAGCTAGTGGATGGACTTATACTAGAAATAAAACTTCAAAAAGATTATTTTAAGGAATCTAACAATGATGTCATAAATACCATTTATTTCGGTGGTGGAACACCTTCCATCATTAAGCCAAAGCATTTGCAAAATATTATTGAAGCCATCTGTTTAAATTATAATGTGGCCAATGAAATAGAGTGTACTATAGAAGTTAATCCTGATGACTGCTCGGCCAACAATATTAAAGCTTGGAAAGAAATGGGCATCAACCGTGTGAGTTGTGGTGTGCAATCATTTGTTGATAAAGATTTGATTTTTATGAATAGAAGCCACTCTGCAAATGAAGCGGAAGGTGCCATTAAACGCATGCAAGACAGCGGTGTAACAAATATCAGTATCGATTTAATTTACGGGCTTCCAAACATGAACGAAAAAGTATGGGCAGCAAATTTAAATCAAGCTAAAAATCTTGAAGTTACCCATTTGTCGTGCTACAGTTTAACTGTGGAAGAGAAAACTGTTTTGGCGCATTTAGTAAAAAAACAACTGGTTAAACTTGATGAACAAGCAGCTGCAAGAGACTTTGAATACCTCATGCATTGGAGTGCGCAAAATGGTTTTGAGCATTACGAAATTTCAAACCTTTGTAAAAAAGGATTTGAAAGTAAGCATAATAGTGCTTATTGGAAAGGTATACCATATCTTGGAATTGGACCTTCGGCTCATTCTTTTAATGGGAATTTCCGTCAGCATAATCCTCCAAATATGTTCAGTTACTTAAAAAGTTTGAATGAAAATAAATCGTATGCGGTGCAAGAGCATTTAAGTTTTACTGAAAAATATCACGAAAAAATAATGATAGGTTTGCGCCTTAGCCAAGGGATTGCGCATGCTGATATGCAAAATTATTTAGATGACAAAATAGCTAAGCATTTCAAAAGCACACTCAATAAACACCTGGAGAAAAACAATATTGTAAATTTAAACGATAATTTTGCCTTAAGCAATCAAGGTAAATTAATTGCTGATTATATTATTCAAGACTTTTTTATTGCATGACAGCCATTCAAATCAATAGCATCATTAAAGTAGGTAATCTACAGTATACAGCCAATTTACTAGAGCCAATTGATATTTCGGCACCACTGCGCAGCGGCCCAAATAATATACATGCATGGTATGTTGGTGATGTAAGTTTTAAAGCGGTTGAGAATGAAAACTGGATTGGCGATGTAAACAGGGGAGGAGCAGTTAATTTTAGAGATGTTTATTTTAATCCGCACGGACACGGCACTCATACTGAATGTGTAGGGCATATCAGTAAAGAGAATTTTACAATAAATAAATGCTTGAAAGAATTTTTCTTTTTGGCACAGTTGGTTACTATTACACCTCAAAAATTGCATGAGGATGAGGTGATAACTTTAGAACAAGTAAAGCAATTATCTATACGACATAATGTGCAAGCGCTCGTTATTCGTACGCTGCCAAATACCGAAGCCAAACTTACACAACATTATTCTGCTAAAAATCCTCCATACATGCAAGCTGAGGCGGTAGCTTTTCTTGTTGAGGCTGGCATTAATCATTTATTAGTAGATTTACCTTCGCTCGATCGTGAGCATGATGAAGGTAAGTTGGCTGCCCATCATATTTTTTGGAATTACCCACAAAATACCCAAAGCCACAGAACTATTACCGAGTTTGTATTTGTTCCCAATCATGTGAGTGATGATTTGTATTTATTAAATTTACAAATTAGCTCCTTCGAAAATGATGCTGCTCCTACAAAACCTCTTTTATTTAAATTGTCGTAGTAGAATTATATCTTCTATAAATTTTCAAAATATTGAAAATCAAATATTTGAAAATTATTTATAGCATAGTGTATATT
>CAIKXD010000235.1 GCA_903831265.1 uncultured Bacteroidota bacterium | reverse complement strand
TAAAGGAAGTATTTGATAAAAGAAGTTTCAACAGGGACAAAAGAAATTATATAAAATATGATGATTTTAAATTGTTGAAACAAACGCCTCGTTTTAAAAAAGGGAGTTTCAAATTCAATGATAAAGAGCTGCAATATATGGACAGTGCCTCTTTATTATTTATTTACGATGAAATTTTCAATAAGCAAATTTATAATTTCAAAACAGAAATTAAAAGCCCGCTAATTATCGATGCCGGAGCAAACATTGGATTGTCGGTGATTTATTTTAAAATGAAATATCCGGACGCAAAAATTATTGCTTTTGAACCAGATGAGGAAGTGTTTAATGTGCTTAAAAATAATGTAGCATCTTTTGGTTTTAATGATGTAAATTTAATAAAGAAAGGTTTGTGGAAAGAAGAAACAGTTTTAACTTTTCACTCCGAAGGTGCCGATGGTGGCAGAATTGCTGAAAATGAAAATAAGGGCAAACTTATAAAAATAGAAACTGCAAAACTTTCGTCTTACTTAAAAAATAATCAAATTGAACTGCTTAAAATAGATATTGAAGGAGCTGAGTTTGAGGTGCTGAAAGAGTGCAAAGAATTTCTGGGGAATGTTGATAAACTCTTTGTTGAGTATCACTCATTTATTGATCAGAAACAAGAATTGGGCGAAATGTTAGGATTTATAACCAACGCTGGATTAAAGATAATAAACATAAGTGTTCCGGGTTTATCGATAAACAGTCCCTTTAGTGATAAGATTAACTTTGGAGAAATGGATCTGCAATTAAACATATTTGCGATGCGTTAATTTTATAAATTTAGAAGATTTTTTTTTTGTGATAAATAAACAGGTAAATAAAAAATAACATGATTAAAATGCTGAATTTAGGTTGTGGCAAAAGATATCATAAAGATTGGGTAAACTTAGATTTTGTGTCTAATTCTGCTGATGTCAGAGCCCATAACCTACTACAAGGAATTCCTTTTGAAAATAATACATTTGATGTAGTTTATCACTCTCATGTATTAGAACATTTTAATCAATCGGACGGAAAAAAATTTATTGAAGAATGTTACAGAGTATTAAAACCAGGAGGAATAATAAGAATTGCAGTGCCTGACCTGGAACAAATAGTGCGACAGTATTTAATAAAATTAGAAGCATCTTTGGAAGGGAAACAGCAATCTCAAAATGATTATAATTGGATTATGCTTGAATTATTTGACCAGACTGTAAGAAATACCTCAGGAGGAGAAATGGCAAAATATCTGTTTCAGGATCAAATACCCAACGAAAATTATGTAATTGAACGTGTAGGGCAAGAAGCGAAAGACCTTCGTGATCAGTATTTTAAGTCTAAACAAAAGGGAACCACGGTAACAAATTTTAAACCTTCACCTTTAAGATTTTTAAGTTTGAATTATTATTTGAATAAATTTAAACAATCCAAAAACATTGAAAATGATAGTGCAGCGCTTAAAATTGGAAATTTTCGACTTGGAGGTGAAATACATCAATGGATGTATGACCGTTTCTCGTTAAATAGATTATTAACGGAAGTAGGCTTTCATAATTTTGGCGTAAAAAGTGCAAAGGAAAGCAATATTTCCAATTGGTTAAGTTACGAATTGGAAGTTAAAAATGGTCAGGTATTTAAGCCCGATTCATTATTTGTTGAAGCTAAAAAAAACTAACAATTTAAAGTATGAATATTGTTCATCTTTCAACCTATGATACAGGTGGAGCTACAATAGCAGCGCAAAGAATTAATCTGGCATTGCAAAAGATTGGCATAAATTCATTACATTTAGTTGGTATAAAAAACAATTCTTCGAGTGCGGTAACACAATTTGTTCAGCCCCAAGCTAATGGTTTTGAGAAATTAAAACAAAAAGGAATCAGGATTGCCAATGAGCTCAAATTTGTAAAACAAAAAAGCAGAATAAACCACGATTTTTTAAAAAATAAACCCAAAGGTTTTGAAATGTTTAGTTCTCCTTTTTCTAACCTAAGTCCAGAAAATCACCTATTCGTAAAACAAGCCGATATTGTGCATCTTCATTGGGTAGCTGAGTTTATTGATTTCGATTGGTTTTTTGATAGGATTAAAAAACCAATCATATGGACCATGCACGATATGAACTCTTTTACCGGTGGTTGTCATTACAGTATGGGGTGTGAACAGTATAATACAAACTGTGCTCAATGTTTACAAATAGCAGATAGTAAAACAGCAACTCATTTTTTGGATGTAAAAATTAAAGCCTTAAAAAAAAACAAGCACATCAATTTTGTCGGACCATCAACATGGTTGTCAAATTTGTCAAAGAATAGCAATGTAGCAAAAGATTTTCCTCATTATGATATCAGGAATGCCTTCGATACAAAAATATTTAAGCCACTAAACAAACAGGCCTGTAAAGAAATTTTAGGTTTTCCTAAAGATAAAAAACTTATTACCTACATCACACCTAATATCGATAACAAAAGAAAAGGGTTCGATTTTTTAATACAAGTTGTAAAACAGTTTGAACTAAATTCTAATGTGCATTTTTGTTGTGTGGGAAATACCTCTGAAAATCTTGGGGTGCAAAACTTTGGACATGTGAATGATGAGATTTTGATGGCTCAGATTTATAACGCAACAGATTTGTTTTTAATGCCTTCATTAGCCGACAATTTACCCAATGTTTTAATTGAATCTATACTTTGCGGAACTCCTGCATTATCATTTAAGGTTGGAGGAATCCCTGAGATTATTCAGCATGGTATTAATGGTATTTTATGTAATGTTTCAGCAAAAGAGCTCATCGATGAAATAAATAATTTTTTAAATCAAAAGTATTCCTTCGATGCACAGGAAATTGCAAGTCAGGCGGCTGCTGAATATGATGATTTAAAAATTGCATTGCAATATAAAATGCTTTATCAATCAATTTTAAAGTAGTCAACTGAATTTATTGTACTATTTAAAAAATTAGGTCAACTCATACAACTGCCTTAAAGCAATATCTGGTATGGATAAAAACTTGCTTGGATACCTCAATCGTAAAAGTTTAAAATCAAATCGGGTTAGTTTGTTGCTTACAGCAAATTTTAATACTTCATCTATCTTACTTCTTTCATCACGCATAAATTTAAAAGCATTCAAAATTTTCTCACCACTGTATTCACTAAGCATATACTCAATTTCTTTTTGGCGTTTTTCTCCTCCATTACTTGTTTTATGTGCATCATGAACCCGATACATAGCCATCACTCTTTGAGTGTATTTAAAGTTTGTATTTGCTTTTTTTGCTCTTACAAACCAATCCCAATCAAAAACAAAGTGTAGACTTTCATTTACCTGGCCAATTTCTTCCCAAACCTTTTTAGTCCAAAATGAACCAGGTTGAATTATAAAATCATACAACTCTAATTGATAATTTTCATATTTATTTT
>CAIKXD010000234.1 GCA_903831265.1 uncultured Bacteroidota bacterium | reverse complement strand
AGTATCAACCGAAAGCGTCCCCTAACTAGTCCGCATTTGCAATCTGCCGTGAATCAAATCGATCTCGTATAGCGCATTGTAACGAGGAGCGCTGGTAATTAGTGTTTTTTGCCGAGGTTCGGGCATGTCTCTGCCAGAAAATGAGTCGGACAAGCTACTTTGAACACAAAGACAGCAATGGTTTTGGAAAGTTAACAGCCAAAGAATGGAGCCATATGTTATATAAACATATTGATCATCATTTTAGTCAGTTTGGGGTGTAGAAAGAATAAAGGTTGGCGAGGACGCCAAGCTTGGACAAACTCGTTTTAATGGCACTTTGTTAAAGTTGAAATAAACCCGCGCAAGGGACAGCGCCATTTGTTTGAGCTCTTTTTGCGCCTGAACTGTGTGTTGGCAAAAAAGCGAGTGGCAATGGCCCGGCCCTTCCATTTTTGCAAAGGGTGTTTTAGTTCTTAAGAATGCATATAAAAATGGAAGGGTGCGCCCAAACAGGTATAAGTACTAATGATCTATTTAATTACGCTCACCCTTTGATTATAAACTCCACCTGCTGTGTGCACAGTAACAATATAAATTCCGGCACTGAAAGCTTTAGTATCCACAACCAGGGTATTATTTAAAATTGTTTTGTTTTCGTAAATCTTAACGCCTGCTGCATTATAAATAATTAATTGCATTATTCTCTCGTTTGAGTTTAATACAACGTGTAATGCATCAAAAACTGGGTTGGGTGAGATTGAAATGCCCATGTTATTTGTGTGATGCATTAGTCCGTTGATATTAACCACAAAAGCACTTGATAGTGCTGTGCATCCTAAAGCATTGGTTACCTCAACTGAATAATCGCCATTGACCAAGGGTACATAGTTGATGTTAGTGGCACCAATAATTATATTACCGCCTTCGTACCATTGATAAGTATCAGCTGTAGTAGAAGTTAGGGTAACGCCATCAAAAGAAATAGTTGGCGCGCCTGGTATTGCATTTACATCGACATTAATGGTGCTACTTGCTGTGCATTGGTTGTTATCGGTAATAGTTGCTGTGTATGTTACACTACCTGTTGGACAAGCGGTTGGATTAAAAATTGTGCTATTGTCCAAGCTTGCAGCCGGGCTCCAATTGATACCTTGTAAATTACCACCAACAACTGGTAATAAAACTACGCAAGCATTTTCGCAAACAGTTGTATCGGCCGCAAAACTAATTTGTGGTAAAGGATAAGCTGTAATTGTTATGCTATCGCTGGCTGTGCATCCAAGAGCGTCAGTTATTGTTAATAGATACTCAGCATCGTTGTTAATTGTTGCCACTGGATTTGCAATTGTTGGATTGTCCAATCCTGCCGTAGGCAGCCAATTATAATCATAACCTACTGGTGCATTTAATTGAATTGTACCATTGGCACAAACAGATTGATTGCTACCTAAATTAAGAACTGGCAAAGGATTTGAATTTATGGTAATACTGTCGGTTACTGCACACCCTGCAGCATCTGTAATCGTTAATGAATAGGTAATATTATTACTAATTGTGGCCAAAGGATTGGCAATTGTTGGATTATTTAAACCATTAGGTGGTATCCAATTATAACTAAAACCAGCAGGTGCATTTAATTGTAAAATACTATTTGCACAAATGGCCTGATTGTTTCCTAAATTAAGCACTGGCAGTGGGTTTGAATTTATGGTAATACTATCGGTTCCTGCACATCCTGTAGCATCTTCAATAGTTAAAAAATAAGTAATATTATTGCTAATTGTAGCTATTGGGTTGGCAATGCTTGCATTGCTTAAACCCTGGCTTGGCGACCAACTATAATTGTATCCAGCTGGCGCGTTTAATTGAACGCTTGAGTTTTCACAAACTGTTGTATCGTTGGCTAATGCTAGTGGCAAACCTATTGATATAGAAGCAACAAATGTATTAGATAATACAGGCAAGGTGTTGGCACAATTCAAATTAGATACCATACTCACTTGTACAACATCGCCATCTTGCAATGTACTTGTTGCTAAAACATTTGAATTATTATTGATATTATTTCCATTGATGGTCCAGGAATAAACCGGATTTAAGCCTCCTGCAAAAGCTGTGGTGCTTAATAAAAGCGTGCTGCCAGCACACACTGTTCCATTGGTATTACTATTTAAAGTAACATTGGGTATAAACGAGGGTTGAATGCTAATGGCATATCCATTATCAACACCAATAGTGGCAGGGTCTGATGCAATTACTCTTACTCTGTAGTTGCTACCGCCCGCAGTTCCCAGAGGAATGGTTGCAGTAATAATTCCTGATTGATAAGTGTATGGTGTGGCTGTATATGTTCCAATATTAACAGGGGATGCAAAACTACCTGAGGCATTGCTTAATTGGGCGGTGTACGTATTTGCAGCGCCATAAAAACCACGGGCAAAATATCCAATAAAAATTGAGTTTCCGGCACAGTAAGTATTTGTTGAAGTAAAAGTTCGGTATATTTCTCTTTGTTCGGTTTGATGCACATTTCCGTTTAAGCCACCAACGCAATAACCATAAGCACCACCATCGGTCATGCAGATACTGTTCATGGTCCAGTTATTGGCTAAGCAAGCCGTTGCAATTGTTCCAATATTTTTACAACTATCTAAGGTAAAACTTTGACTTGTTTGTTTTGCAAAATAGCCCACGCTATCATTGGCAAACCACATTTCTTCGATGGCTGCATTGTTGCTGTTGTTGTTTGTTTGAAACCAATTTAAACCTGCATCGGTAGTAAATAATATTTTTCCAAAAGTACCTGCACAATAACCCAGGGAGTCATTGGTAAATACAATATCCTGAATACTGCTTGCTATCGAAGAGGTATGTATATTCCAGGTGATTCCACCATCAAAAGTGCTGGAAATTTTATTTGATCCAGCCACAAATCCAGTATCTTCATTTAAAAACCAAATAGCTTTGCTTGCACCTGGCTCGCCAGTGCTTATTGAATCCCAAGTTTCGCCCGCATCATTTGTTTTAAAAACAAAACCTCCGCCTGCTGAAGCAAATCCCTGATTAGCATTAATGAAACTTAAATCGGTAAACCCTCTTAATGTATTTGTTGGCTTAAGCACCCATGTTTCTCCGCCATCTATGGTTTTCATTATTCGTCCGCTATCGCTGCAAGCAAAACCAACGTTATTATTGGTAAAGTAAACTTTGTTGATCGTTGTTGCAAAGGCTCTTGTTTGTTGAAAAAAGTTTACTCCACCATTTTCTGTTTTAAAAATTTTTCCTTCTTTTCCCCCAACGTAAGCGGTATCTCTGTCGGTAGCAAACACAGTAAAAAGCTCTGTACCAAAAGCGGTGGTTTTGTTTTTCCATGTTGCTCCACCATCTGTAGTTTTATT
>CAIKXD010000233.1 GCA_903831265.1 uncultured Bacteroidota bacterium | reverse complement strand
TTAATCCGCAAAATATTTACATTTACCCATTAAACATTATTTTTACACTATGGTAAAGAAAGAAGTATTAATTATAGTAGGAACAAGGCCTAACTTTATAAAGGTTACCCAATTTAAAAGAGAAGCCTTAAATAGTGCTAGTTTAAATATTAAAATTGCACATACTGGTCAGCATTTTGATACTAAAATGGCTGATGTTTTTTTTGAACAATTTAATTTAATACCTGATGTTTTTTTTAATGTAAAACCAGCTTCGGCCAATACCCAAATGGCAGAAATTATGGTTAAATTAGAAAACCAAATAAATACCCAAAAACCTGATTTAATTATTGTTGTTGGTGATGTAAATTCAACTTTTGCAGCTGCGCTTACAGCCAATAAAATGGGTGTAAAAATTGCCCATTTAGAGAGTGGTTTAAGAAGCAACGATAAGACCATGCCCGAAGAACATAACAGGGTTTTAACCGATGCAATAACCGATTACTTTTTTGTTACAGAACAAAGTGGCTACGACAATTTAATAGCTGAAAATAGGAATAAAGAAAATGTATTTTTTGTGGGTAATACCATGATTGATACCTTGGTTGCTTTTCGAAAAGAAATAGATGCTGCCGATATACTAACAACATTAGGTGTAAGTTCTAAAAATTTTATTTTAATGACTATGCATCGCCCTGCCACGGTTGATGATGTTGATGGTTTAAAAAAACTTTCGACATTAATTAATAATGTAAGCGATGATTTAAAAATTGTTTTTCCTATTCATCCTCGCACCTTAAAAAATATTGATGCTTTTAACTTGAGCGATAATTTTAAAAGCAATAAAAATTTAATATTAACCGAACCATTAGATTATTTTTCATTTCAAAAACTTGTTAAGGAGGCTAAATTAATTTTAACCGATAGTGGCGGAATACAAGAAGAATCAACATTTTTACAAGTGCCGTGCTTAACGCTAAGACCCAATACAGAAAGGCCTATCACTGTAACTACTGGCTCAAATGAGTTAGTTCCTTTTGACCTTGATATTATTACAAAAAAAGTAAATCAAATAATAAAAGGAGAATATAAATTAGGAAATATTCCACCGCTTTGGGATGGAAAAGCCACTACAAGAATTATTGAAACACTCCATAAAATTTTAGCCTAAAAAATGGTGCTCCATAAATATTTTAAAATTGCTTTGGGGCCGCTTTTATTTTGCGTTACATATTTTTTATTTTCATTTTCAAATCATATACAAGAAGGAAAAATGGCTGCTATTGCTGTGTGGGTGGCCACATGGTGGCTAATTGAAGCTGTAGAATTACCTATTACAAGTTTATTGCCATTTTTACTTATTCCGCTGTTAGGTATTACCGATGCAAAAACAGTAGCATCGCAGTATATGGATCAGGTAATATTTTTATTTATGGGTGGATTTATGTTAAGTTATGCGCTAGAAAAAAGTAATTTACACAGCCGCCTAGCATTATATATTCTTTCAAAAGTAGGTAATAGTCCAAAAAATATTTTAGGTGGAATTATGTTGGTTGCATTTTTTATTAGCATGTGGATGAGCAATACCGCCACGGTGATGATGCTATATGCAGCGGTAACAGCCATCGTATTAAAATTTAAAGAAAACGATTTGCATTACCAAGCTATTGGAGGTTCATTAATGATAGGTTTAGCTTATGCTGCTTCTATTGGTGGAATGGCAACATTGGTTGGTACACCCACTAACATGATTTTTTATAGCTTTTATAATACTAATTTTATCAATCAAAACAACTTGGTGTTTTCAACCTGGTTTTTATTAGCGTTTCCAATTGCTTTGCTGCTAGGTTTAGTTACCTACTTTGTAATCGTAAAACATTTTAAACTTCAAAAAATAAAAATAGAAGTGCAGCAAACTTATTTTATTGATCAGTACAAAAAAATTGGATCACTCACCCGAGATGAAAAAATTGTAGGATTGATTTTTATGATAACTGCTTTTTTATGGTTCTCGCGCAGTGACCTTGTTATTGGCAATTTTAAATTTAAGGGTTGGAGTAATTTATTTGAACATAAAGAATTTGTTCAAGATAGCACCGTGGCTATATTAATGGCCACACTTTTATTTTTTATACCTGCTACAAATCAAAAAGGAACAACCTTATTGTCGTGGGAAGATTGTAAAAAACTTCCATTAGGAATTATGTTACTATTTGGAAGCGGCTTTGCTTTGGCTAAAGGCTTTGAACTCTCTGGCTTAAGCCAAATGTTGGCGCAAGGATTGCATGCGCTTGATACAAAACATATATTATTAATTATATTTGGTATCTGTATTTTAATAACCTTTATTAGCGAATTTGCATCAAACGTGGCTAGTATTCAATTGGCCTTACCCATTTTATTAGCCTTATCGGTTTCTTTGCAAATTCCTGCTTTAAGTTTAATGATACCTGCTACCTTAGCGGCATCGCTTGGTTTTATGTTACCAGTGGCCACAGCCCCAAATACCATTGTTTACGGAAGTGGTTTAATTAAAGTAAAAGATATGTACCGTATTGGTTTTTGGGTAAACATTGTAGGAATTGTTTTGATTGCATGCATGTGTTACTTTTTTTCTTCTGATATTTTTAAATATTAATTTTTGGTGCAATAGAATGAATAATTTATTTACTCTTGCTGAAGCTATTAAATTACAAGTTAAGCATAATTTGCCAGGAATTGAGGCGCATAAAACAATGCTGCCAGAAGGAAGAACAATATCACCTAACTATTTAGATAATATTAAAAGTTATAAAAAAAGTGCAGTTTTTGCATTGTTATTTCAAGAGGAAAATAATATTAATTTATTGCTCACACAGCGTCATGAATATAATGGTAAACATAGCGGACAAATTAGTTTTCCGGGAGGAAAAAAAGAAGAACTAGATGAAAATCTTTTAATGACCGCTTATCGCGAAACCTATGAAGAGGTTGGGCTAAACGAAGATAGTATTGAACTTATAACTGCTTTATCTCCCTTATATATTCCTGTGAGTAATTTTTTTGTACAACCTTATTTAGGTTTTGTAAGTAACTTCCCCAAATTAATTTTAAATCAAAGAGAAGTAAAATCTATTGTAAAATTTCCTATCCACGCTATAAATAATCCAGCATTGATAAAAATAAAAAAAATAGAAGCATCATCGGGCATGTATCTCACAGTACCTGCTTTTGTAATTGGCCAACACACCATTTGGGGAGCCACTGCTATGATGCTAAGAGAAATAGGTGAAATTATTAAGCCTATTGGTATTTAATTTGTTATTTCTGCCTTTCAAAATTGGCTTTTTTTTAATACTAGTTAATCAATGTTGCTCTTATTAATTGCTACTTTTGCCGACTCTTAAAAAAAAGCTATGACTATTTTATACGGTTATCTTAAAAAATATTGGCAGTTATTAGCACTGGCTTTATTTTTGGCATCCATCAACCAAATATTTTCTTTATTAGATCCATGGATTTTTAGAAAAATAATTGATGAATATGTTACCAAATTTGAAACTAAAACGCACGATGAATTTATTGAAGGAGCAGGCATGCTTATTTTGGCTGCCATGGGTGTTGCCATGATTTCTAGAATCGCAAAAAACTTTCAAGATTACTATGTAAATGTAATTGTGCAACGCTTAGGAGCTCAAATTTATTCAGATGGTTTAAAGCATTCATTACAGTTACCTTATACTGTTTTTGAAGATCAAAGAAGCGGTGAAACTTTAGGTAAATTACAAAAAGTGAGAACTGATGTTGAAAAATTAATTACAGCAATGGTAAATGTTTTATTTACCTCTATTGTGGGAATTATATTTGTGGTAGTATATGCCATTAATGTTTATTGGGTCATTGCGCCAGTGTATTTTTTAACCATCCCTGTTTTAGGAATTTTAAGCTCTGTTTTAAGTAAACGCATAAAAATCATACAGAAAAAAATTGTAGGCGAAACAACAGCTTTGGCAGGATCTACAACAGAATCATTAAGAAATATTGAACTCGTTAAAAGTATGGGTTTATCTCAACAAGAAATTTTAAGATTAAACAATACCACTGAAAAAATATTAAAATTAGAACTTAAAAAAGTACGTTACATTAGGAGCTTAAGCTTTGTACAAGGCACTTTTGTGAACCTTTTAAGGAATGCTATTTTATTTATGATGCTTTATTTAATATATGCACAGAAAATTTCTGTGGGCGAATTTTTCTCCTTGTTTATTTATTCGTTTTTTATTTTTGGGCCATTGCAAGAGTTGGGCAACATCATCAACATTTATCGCGAAACAGAAGTTTCTTTAGCCAATTTTAAAGAAATTATTGATATGCCGGTAGAAGTAAAACCTGCTTCACCAGTAAAAATTGAAAAATTAAATAGTTTAGAATTTAAAGCCGTTTCTTTTAAACATTTAAGCTCTTCAACAGATGCACTTACTGCAATAAATTTTATAGTAAATAAAGGCGAAACAGTTGCTTTTGTTGGTCCATCTGGCAGTGGAAAAACTACGCTAGTTAAATTATTAGTAGGATTGTACACACCAAAAAGCGGTAACATATTATATAATAATCATCCAAATGAAGCGATTGATTTTGATCAGTTAAGAGAACATATTGGCTTTGTAACACAGGATACACAGTTGTTTTCGGGAACCATCAGAGAAAATTTATTGTTTGTTAAGCCTGAAGCAAGCGATAAAGAATGTTATGATGTATTAGAAAAAGCGGCGGCACAAAATTTACTAAAGCGTGCCGATAAAGGTTTAGATACAATTATTGGCGAAGGTGGTGTTAAAGTTTCGGGTGGCGAAAAACAAAGACTTTCCATTGCAAGAGCCTTATTAAGAAAACCCGATGTGATCGTATTTGATGAGGCCACATCGGCACTTGACTCCATTACCGAAGAAGAAATTAGCAGAACAATAAGAGATGTGAGTGCCAATAAAGAGCACATTACTGTATTAATTGCCCACCGCCTTTCTACCATTATGCATGCTAATAAAATTATTGTACTCGAAAAAGGAAGCATAGTTGAAAGCGGCAGTCATGAAGAATTACTGCAACTTAAAGGACTGTATTTTGCTATGTGGCGCCAGCAAATAGGCGAAAGAAAAAGTGTTTAGCATTTTTAACTTGCAGCAACCTTTAAAACGATTATCTTAGTAAAAAAATAAGGTATGCCATTAAGTAATTTTAGCTATAGCGAGTATGTTTTGTTTATTTATTTATGCATTGCTAATGTCGATAATGAACTTAGTTTAGAAGAAATAGAAGTACTTTTCGATAAAATGGAGTTAGAGCATTTTAATAATTCTGGTAGTGAATTATTGGTTGGTGTGGTGTTTAAAAAATATAAATCAATACCGCCAGAACAAAGGTTAGAAGCTATTCAAATTATCGCCCACAAACATTTAGCAGATAAACAAAAGGGATTAAATTTGTTGCAAAACTTATATCAAATTATAATAGCCGATGGAGAAATTAAGCCATCTGAAAAGAAGTTATTTGATGAAATTGAAGCTATTGTTAATGATATAAAGTAAACTAGTTCACAAAACTTAAAGGAACTTCCTATCTATATCGAAGCACAGTGACTCACTTATTTTGAATGACAATTTACGATTTGCCTTGACGATTCATCTGGAAATATAGGTATTCTCAATTCTTAGTTTTTAATTTCCTTTAATAACTCCTCCCGCAATTGCTTAGATGTTTTCCTACTTCCATCATGGCTCCAGCCAGGCGGCATAAATAGGTATTTTAATTTTGTAGTAAACGGAATATCTCTTTTTAAATCATCAGCAATATTTACCCATTCGTGAAAAACGATATCAACCGGATGATTGGGTCTTTCAATATTTTTAGTTAAGCCAAAACGAATTTGTTCATCTTTTAACTCATCTTCTGAAGCAAAGGTGCCAAAAATTTTATCCCAAATAATTAATACCATGCCCATATTTTTATCTAAGAAAATAGTATTAGAGGCATGATGCACTCTATGATGAGAAGGGGTAGCCATAAAATACTCTAAAAAGCCTAGTTTATTTATAGATTGGGTATGAATTAAAATGCCATAAATTTGAGTGGCGCTATACATAAGCATAATATCTAAAGGTTTAAAACCCAAAAGTGCTAATGGAATAAAATAAACAAAACGATACAATGGCTGAAAAACAGAAGACCTAAAACCTGTTGTTAAATTAAACTTTTCGGAGGAGTGATGTGTAACATGCACCGCCCAAAAAAATCGGCAATAATGATCCACTCGATGCTCAAAATAAAACGAAATATCCTGCAAAATAAGTAATGCAAACCAATATAAATAAGTGTTTTGAATTGCAACAACATGAAATTGAAAAAAATAAGCTAAAAATCCTAAACAAAAAGCACGAATCAATAATTCTAATCCAATATTTAAACTTGATAGATACACGTTGGTAAAAGTGTCTTTAACTGTGTATAAATGTTTATTGTGTATAGCACTCAAAATCATTTCAAAGCCTATTAGCAATGCATATAGCGGAGTTGAAATGAGAAGTAATAAGGTTTGCTTGTAATCTTCCATGGTATTAACTGAATTGCAAAAATAACAAGCAATATTGAAATCTAAGCCATTTTGAGTGATAAAAAGTTAATTTTGCAAACTATGAATATTTTACTGAACTACATTTTAAAATTTTTATACTTCATTACTGCTCGAATTTATTATTCGAAAATTACTGTTTTGAATCTTGAAAAAGTGCCAACTAAGGCACCATTATTAATTGCCATAAACCATAGCAATGCCTTTTGGGATGGTGTTATGATTGCTTTACAAACGAAGCAGCCGGTTTGGTTTTTGGCGCGTGGCGATGTGTTTGAAAAGCCACTTGCTGCTAAAATTTTAAACGCAATTGGCATCGCTCCAATTTATCGAATGCAGGATAGCATCGAAAATACTGAAAAAAATAAGGAAGTTTTTAACCGCTGCTATCAAATTCTTGACCAAAATCAAAGTATTGCCATTTTTCCTGAGGGTAATTGTGAACGCGAAAGTAAATTGCGTCCTCTAAAAAAAGGAACAGCGCGCATTGCCCATGGTGCATTGCAGAGCTTTAAAACCAACAAAGCGCTTTATATTACTTGTGTTGGTTTAAATTACGATGATCCAGACAACTTTAACAGCGAAGTTCTTATAAATTTTAATACCCCAATAGAGGTAAACAAATATTTTGATGCGTCAACACCATTAGATTCAAAAGACGCACTAAAACTTACTAATGACATTGAAAGTAGCATGAATGAAGTGATGTATAATGTGCATCAAAATGAAAATCATCAATTATTTCATTTCATAAAAAGAAATTTTTTGAGCGTACTTACGGGAAATAAAAAAAGTGAAAAACATGAATTTGAACAAGTAAAAAAGCTAGCCGATAAAATAAATACCAACCAAACACAGGTAGAAGCGCTTAAAAATTTAACTATGCCTTATCAGCTCTTGCTTAACCATCATCAATTACGCGAAAAATACATCACGAAATATTTAGTAAATGGTAAATTTATAATCGATTACATTTTATTTTTATTTCTCCTAATACCTGCCATACCTGCACTTTTGTTAAACTCATGGCCTTATTTTATAGCACTTAAAATAGCAAAAAAAACGGCAAAAAAAGTAGAGTTTTTTAGTTCTGTAAATATTGGTGCTGCTGGCATTTTGTATTTTTTATGGTATATTGTTTTATTGATTTTATTTGCTGCATTCTTACCGTTCATAAAAGCTGTAATGTTGGTAATTGTGTTGCATTTTAGTGGAATTATTGCCTTACATTTGGCTAGTCAGTTTAGGGCTATTAAAAGTCATTTTAAAATTTCACGCTTAAGCAAAATAGAAAAGGAAAATATTTTAAACAACAGAATGATTTGTGTTGAAGCCATTCAAAAATTTGTGCAGCCATGAAAATGAAATTAGAGAAAGATGTTCAAATAAAAAATAAAAGAGCCACTTTTGAATATACGCTTATGGATCGCTATGAATGCGGCATGCTGCTTATGGGTTCAGAAATTAAATCTATTAGGCAAGCAAAGGCGTCAATTATGGAAGCATACTGTTTTGTTCATAATGAGGAAGTTTGGGTTAAAAATATGAACATCTCCGAATACAAAGAGGCCAGTCTCAATAACCATTTTCCAAAGCGCGATAGAAAACTATTATTACGTAAAAGTGAAATTGAAAAAATTATATCAAAACTAAAAAATAAAGGTTTTACACTTATTCCAACGCTGCTTTACATTAACGAAAAAGGTTTTGCCAAACTGCAAATACATCTTGCAAAAGGTAAAAAATTATACGACAAAAGAGAATCCTTAAAAACAAAAGATGCCACCCGAGAAATGGCAAGAAAAATCAAATGAGTCTTTTGAATTATTTCTTATTTGTTTGAGTGGGTTTCTAGTACGGTTGTAAATTTAAAAACTAAATACCCACAAAACTATTTCCTCCAAATCTTACTCTCAAAGCAATTTCAAGCACTTCTCTGTGCATGGGATGCGCAATTTTTATCAACTCTTGCGCTCGCTGTAGAAGATTTTTTCCAAATAAGTAGGCTATGCCGTATTCGGTTACTACATAATGAACATTGGCTCTTGTGCTTACAACTCCGGCACCTTCTTTTAAAAAAGGTACAATCTTAGAAACGCCTTTATTTGTTATCGAACTCATGGCAATAATAGGCTTTCCACCTTCTGAAAGTGAGGCGCCACGCATAAAATCTATTTGTCCACCAACACCCGAAAACTGCTTTGTCCCAATAGAATCAGCACAAACTTGTCCGGTTAAATCTATTTCAATGGCACTGTTAATGGCTGTTACTTTTGGATTTTTGCTAATCACATACGCATCGTTTACATAATCAGATTCGAGAAAAGAAAAAACCGGATTTTCATTTATAAAATCATACATCGCGCGGTTGCCTATTGCAAATGTCGTTACCACTTTTCTGCGATGTTTTTGTTTAAACTTATTATTAATTACTCCTCTATTTAGCAAATCAATAAGGCCAACCGAAAACATTTCGGTATGAATGCCAATATCTTTATGTTGGTGCAATTGCCCGAGCACTGCATCAGGAATTGAGCCTATGCCCATTTGTAAAGTTGCTCCATTCTCTATTAATGAAGCGCAATTTTTGCCAATTGCCAATTCTGTTTCAGAAATTTCTTTACTGTAGTTAATTTCTGGCAAGGCTTCTTCAACCAATACTAATGAATTAATTTCATCAATATGCAACATACCATCGCCTTGTGTGCGAGGCATGAGTGGATTAATTTGAGCAATAACATGTTTGGCATTTTTTATAGCCGCCATGGTAATATCTACCGAGACGCCTAACGAACAATAGCCGTGTAAATCGGGAGGAGAAACGTGAATTAAAGCGACATCTAATTGAATAATTCGCTGATGAAAAAGACTTGGAATTTCGCTTAAAAAAACAGGAATATAACTTCCCATACCAGCTTGAATAACCTCTCTGTTGTTTTGTGAAACAAACAAAGTATTAAAGTAAAACGATTTAATATAATCAAGTTTTGCCAATGGCATTTCGCCATAGGTGCTCAACGAAATGATCTCAACTAATGATAGTTCTTCAGCTCTTTGCTCCAGCGCTTTTAACAAAAATACAGGTGTGGCCGCGCTTCCGTGTACAAAAACTTTATCTTTACTTTTAATTATTTTTACCGCTTCTTCAGCTGAAATATATTTTTCCATACATCATATTAAGGTGAAATCATTAAGCATGATGCTTGCTATTTTAATAGAATAAATTACCTAGCCAACATAAACTTCTCCGTTTGTACTTTATCATTTGTAATTACTTCAATAAAATAAATTCCATTTTCCAAATCCGCTACAGATAATTGCAAAGGGCTATTAGTGCTATTAAATTGTGCTGCATAAACCAATTTTCCTTGAACATCAATCATACGAATGCTAATAGAATTTTGCTCCACATTATTAAATGAAATGGTTATTATTTCTTTAGCAGGATTAGGATAAAAGCTAAAATTAGCTTCGTTTAAACTATTGTTTTTTACAATAATAGGACTATTGTTATACTTGATTTGTGCTGCAGAAGCGCTGTTTTGTAAATCGATCAAGCTATCACCGGCAAGGTAAGCAAAGGCCACTTCAACAGTGTCATTTGGATTTAAAACAAAAGGTCCGCTGCTTACAAAGTGTATCACATCATTACCATTTCCTGTTCCACCTGCATTTGCTCTATTAGTTGAAATGCCCTGAAATTTTTCGGCTGTTGATATGCCTCCAACAGGATCAATACCTCCACCGCCTCCGGAAATATTATCCATTGCGTAATGAACCGCAGGTGCTGTGTTACTAAGTAACTTAATCCCGGCATACAAACCATTGGTTTGCGTGCTAAAACAATAGCCTAATTTGTTGGTTGCATCATAAGCTGCCTTATTTAAGCTACTATTCATAATATCCCAATCGGCAAAAACACCCGCAAACAAATTATCAAGTAAAACAACTCCGGTATTAATTATTTTATACTTAAAAATTATATACTTTGTATTTCCGGGTGTGCTCCACGCATAAGCATTTTGTATCACTTTTACAGGTATAGCATCGGCTAAAGCACCGGCATCATTAAAACTGCCAACTACATCAAACTCAGAAAAAACACCAGGAACAATTCTTGAAACATTGGCAATCGAAGAAAAATCACTATCATTTCCAGTTAGGCCCCTAACTCTGTCGGAAACTCTGGTAGCACTGGCACCAATAAGCAAACCTGATTCATACAACAAATTATTACTGTTGTATACAAATCCTAAACCTTGAGTTGAAACATTATTGTATCCAATATTTCCTTTGCTTGTAATGGTTGTAGCTACATCATTAATATTAATATTAATAAAATCTACATTAATAACAATGGCAATGTAGTAGGTAAATGTATGACCTGCATTATCGGTAATAGTTAATTTAAATTCAACGGGCGCATTAATAGGAGCACCAGTTAAAATAGCTGCTGTAAAAGGGCTGGCATTGTTATTAACTGCTTGCAATGTATTTAGGTTGCCTAAGTTTACGTTACCATTAATCATTTGAACAAAAGGAGAGGAGCTAGTTGCAACAACGTTAACTGCGTTAGCTTGTGCCAAATAATTGGTAAACTCACCCGAAAAAGTGAGGGTGTCGCCAACAATAAAAGCATTATCGTTATTGTCTGTTACATTGCTGTTAGTTAACACAATAGAAACTACGTTGGTATCGGTTAAAGCCCTAAACAAATTAATTCTTCCTTTTCCTAATTTACCAGCCCAAGGAGCGTTAAAAGCAACTGTATCAATATTATCGGCAGTGGCTCTTAATTGTTCGCCAATTTGTATGCCCGAATAACTCGGAAAATAACTTTTTACAATTGCTGCCGCACCTGAAACCACTGGCGCAGCAGTTGATGTTCCGCCAGAGGCAACGTAAGTATTACCAACCCAAGTTGATAGAATATCTTCACCTGGCGCACAAACATCTATACTTATGCCAAAGGTTGAATTTGCTTTTTTGTGATCAAGTTGGTCTGTGGCAGCTACGTTAAACACATTTTGATAAGAGGCAGGATAAAACAACACATCATCGCCATTATTACCTGCAGAAGCTATCACTAATGCATTCATATTAATAGCTGCATAGTTTACAATGTCTTGTCCAAACTGGCTAGCACCTGTGCCGCCCCAAGAACAATTTACAATCTGACAGCCATGGTCAACAGCATAAACAATTCCTTCGTAAGAAGTATTTAATGTGCCATTAGCATCTGAAATTTTAATAGGTAAATATTTTGCTTTAAAACCCACACCAGCTATGCCTAAATTATTGTCAACTGTAGCACTTGAAATACCTGTGCTATGCAGCCCGTGGAAATCTGCGTTGCATTGTGGCGTGTTATCATTTTCACCTAAATCCCAACCATAATAATTATCAATATAGCCATCTGTATCGTTATCAATACCATCTATTGGGTCAAGATAATTTATTTTTACACTATTAATTAAATCTTCATGCAGTAAATCTGTACCTGTATCGGTAACTCCAACAACTACATTGGTATCGCTTTGACTGATATCCCATGCTTGATAAGCCATTATTTTATCTAAGTAATATTGCACCGACGCAGAAGGATCATTGGGAGTGTACATTAATGATTGCGTGTAATGTGGCTCTGCGTAGTCAATTTCACCTGTAGCAAGCAAACTGTTTATTGCTTTTTTTAGGTCTTGGTTTTGTGCTAACTTAATTTCATATATCAATGATAAATCAATAAGGGATCTTCCAAAGCGGTCTTTTTCAGCACTTGGCTTTTGGTGTAAAGGAAATTTTTTACGAACTTGAATTGTGTTTAACGTATTTAAACACGCATTAATTTTTACGTTTTTAATTTGGTGCAATTCACACTGCGCTAGCAAATGTTTTTTTACTTTAATAATAACTATTCCTGCCTCATGAGGCGAATTTAAATCAACACTATACTTGGCGGCATTCGCATTCCAAAGTTGTAAGCACAGGAAATTGATTGCTAGGATTACTAATATTCTTGATGTTTGTGTTACCATGGCAATACTTAAAAAGTGAATAAATAAATTTTTCGAAAAAAGGTTACTCTATTTTGTTGAGTGTTTCTAACCACTGCGCGCCCACACTTTGCCAATCCTCGGTAAAAGTTTCTGGGGTAAGATGATTATAAAATGATTTTAATAAACCGGCTAAAGCCAAGTTGCTTCTTGCTTCTTTCACTTGCTTTACCCATTTGTCTTTACTTTTTTCCCATGACGGCTTAAAGTATTTTGGTTTTATCTGTTCAGAAAGTGTAAGATAAGCAGCACTTAGAGTACTAACATCGGTAGCAACTTTAACTTTTTCGACCCATTTTGTTCCCTCTGTTTTCCAAGCTTTATTAAAGGCCTTAGGATTAATGCCTTCGCTAAGCGATATCAGGGCACTGTTAAGTAAATTCTCTGATTGATTAGGATTGTTAAAATTACTAAAAACTAATAATGATGACGTTTGATTGTGTTCTTTAGCAAATGTGCTAGATAAAGCGAATGATAATATTAATGTATAAACAATTTTCATATATTTTTATGTCAGTATAATTACACAAAGTTAATTATTAATTGTTTATTCCTATGAAGCAAATTTCGGTAATTATCATCATTTTATCAAACATGTAGTGCTCACAAAATTGAAAGTAGCAATTAACTTTTTTACTAATTTGCTTTAGGTAAATTAGTTTAGTTTAGCGCACTATATATTTACCAATAATATAATAGCAGTAAAAAATAAAAATAATGGAAAAATTTATTGTACACCCAGCCTCAGAAAGAGGTCATGCCAATCATGGATGGTTAAATGCGCGACATTCATTTAGTTTTGCTTCATGGCAAAATCCTGACAAAGTGCATTTTGGTGCTTTACGCGTTTTAAATGATGATATTGTGGCTCCAGGCATGGGTTTTGGAACACATCCGCACGATAATATGGAAATAATTACTATTCCGTTAAAAGGCGATTTAGAGCACAAAGATAGCATGGGCAATATTGGTAGAATTAAAGAAAACGAAATTCAAATGATGAGCGCGGGTTCAGGTGTTACGCACTCAGAATATAATCCTAACAATGATAGGGAAGTAAATTTATTGCAAATATGGATTTTTCCTAAAGAAAAAAACATTAAGCCAAGATACAATCAAATCAGCCTTTCTCCAGAAGATCGAAAGAACCAATTTCAACAAGTTATTTCACCTGATGGAAATCCTGTTGGTATGAATATTAATCAAAATGCGTTTTTTCAATTGGCAAGTTTGGAAGCCAGCAAAACTTTAAATTATAAAGTGCAATTACCCGGCAATGGGGTGTATGCTTTTTTAATTAGTGGCGAAATGAAAGTGAACAACAATTATAACTTGTATCATCGAGATGCACTTGGTTTGTGGGAAACAGAAAATATAGCATTTACCGCACAAAAAGATGCTGAATTATTACTGATAGAAGTACCCATGAATTTTTAATACTTGCCTTATAATTACACTAATTAAAAGAATTGATCATTGCGTTTATCATTAAAAACTATGCGGTTTTTATGAGTTTCTTTCTTATCGATAGCAAAGGCACTTTTAATACATAGGATAGCTCTTCGGTTTTGCTGCTGTTAAATTGTTTATCTAACCAAGATTTATCAGAAGGAAACATTGCTAAAAGTTGAGGTTTAGTATTTGTGATATAATTTTTTAACTGATGTGTCATGGTTTTTTCAATACTTGCTTTTTGCTCAACAAAATGTATGTTTTTGAAGCTTAACCGCTTTATTTTTTTTTCAATATCTGCTATTCGATCAGCGTCTTTATCCCAATCATAATTTAAATATAAAATTTCAATTTTTGCACTCAACAATTGGGCAATAGGAATGATTGCCTTTAATTCATTTAGTGTATTTTTTAAATCTGTAGCATATAATATTGTTTCTATTTTTCGAAAACGATATTTTTCGGGAATGGCTAACACAGGAACTTCTGCTTTGGCAATTAATTTAGTAGTGTTGCTCCCAACCAAAACCTTTTTTATTTCGCTTGCGCCATGCGTGCCAACAATAATAAAATTAGCATTGCTTTTTTTACAAGTCTTTATAATTTCATTAATGGCTTCTCCTTCGGCTACAATATCTTCGGTAGGCACTGTGGCAAATTTTGCTACTAAACTTTTTAGTTGTTTATGACATCTGCTTTTTTCATTCATGGTTTCTTCGGCAATAATGGCATGCACAGGGCTGTATTGCCCAACAGAAGGCATGTACACGTTCATCAGTATCAATTGATGCTGTGTAGCTTCGGCAAATGCGTTGGCATACTTTAATGCATTTTTTGCATTGTTAGAAAAATCGGTGGCTACAAGTATTGATTTCATATTGTTAAATTGATTAATGTTTATTTATTCTAACTCCATTCTGTCCATGGCATCAACGGTCCCATCTTGGCTTTGTTCGTGTTTTTCCATGGCTTTTTGATTCTGCTCTGCCAAAGTCCAATGATCTGAAACTGTTGTTTGTAGCCAAATGCTCCCCGATTTTCTAAAAACCTGTGCCGATAAACCAAAGGTATTTGAAAAACTACTTTCTAATTCAGCTACAGTCATTAAACCTGTAATTTTAATTACACCTATTTCTTTTTCAGTTTGAACTTCATTGATAGTTAAATTTGAATCAATTGTTTTTTCTTTAGGCGAGCCTTCACCTGCTGTATGTGCTTGTTTGTAAAATTCAATTTTTAAATAAGGAAAGCGCTTACAAAACTCAGTTTGTATATCACTTAATTTTTTGGTTTGATCAATTGTTATTTCCATATTGTTTAGTTTTATAAGTCTCTTGATTTATTTAAGCAATATTATTTACGCTCAAAAAACTAACGTTGTTCATTAATTTCATGGTAAAGGTAATTCATCAAATAGGCAAAAACTATGATAAAAATCAGTTTTTAAGAATAAAAAAGGTGTTTTACGAGTAAAGAAATTGTTACTCGATTTACACTATAAAACAATAGTAAAACTTTTCAATTAAGATATTAGCAATCGTTGTTGCTTGTTATATGCTTTCCAATTTTTTTTAAGAACACAACACTACAATCGTTACAATTGCAGCTAACCTTTAGATGGTTGAAACCGCAAATAGTTTCATTGCATTTTTTTTGAGTGTAGATTAATACAAATGAAGTTGAACCGATTTATTTCGTAGTTCCTAAATTCATTTGCTTACCCATTTGCTCATACGCCACATCATTAGGTTCCCATAACTCAATTTTGTTGCCTTCCAAATCCATAATGTGCACAAATTTTCCATAATCAAATGTTTGCAAGGTATCAGTAATTGTAACACCTTCTTTTTTAAGCTCAACCAACAATAAATCTAAATTATCTACACGGTAATTAATCATGAACTCTTTAGTAGAAGGCAAAAAATATTTTGTTGTTTCCTTAAACGGACTCCATTGCGAAAAGCCTTTTTTAGTGCTATCAGCACCTTGGTACCATTCAAATACAGATCCATATTGATTGGTGTTCAAACCTAAATGGGTTTGATACCATTCGCGCAAAGCTTTTGGGTCTTTACATTTAAAAAAGATGCCACCAATGCCAGTTACTCTTTTTAGTTTATTTGGTTCATTATCTCCTTTTGATAGTATACTGTTGAAGGTATAACCTAAATAAAAACTTGTTGTGAGCGCCAGAATTATTAGTATTATTTTTTTCATGTGTGCTTTTTTAAATTTACAGTAAACAAATGTAATTGAAAACAATTATTACCGGGTTGGTATTGCATATTGTTTTGATAATTTGAAATTAGTATTTCAAATTAAATTACTCCTTTAATTATTACTCTTTTGGGTAGCATAATTATGAAAAACTGCACATATATATATTTTTGTATTTTTGCGGCTCAAATCAAAAGAAAGAATTTATGGCAACTATGTTAGATTTTGAAAAACCAATATCGGAATTACTAGAGCAGCGAGAAAAGGTAGAGCAGGTGGCTGCTAAAAGTGGTGTTGATGTTTCTAAAACAATTAAAGACCTTGATGATAAAATAAAAACAGCCAGAAAGGATGTGTATGATAACCTCACGCCTTGGCAAAGAGTAATGGTAAGTCGCCATCCAGATAGACCATACGCCATCAGTTATATTAATGCTTTAAGTGATAATACTTGGATTGAATTGCATGGCGATCGCACAGTAAAAGATGATAAAGCCATGGTAGGAGGTTTTGGTAGTTTAGATGGCAGAACGGTAATGTTTATTGGTCAGCAAAAAGGAATCAACACCAAAATGCGTCAGTATCGTAATTTTGGTATGCCCAACCCTGAGGGTTATAGAAAGGCTTTAAGATTAATGAAACTAGCCGAAAAGTTTAATAAACCTATTGTTACGTTTATTGATACACCAGGCGCTTACCCCGGTTTAGAAGCCGAAGAGCGTGGACAAGGCGAAGCAATTGCAAGAAATTTGATTGAAATGGCGCAGTTAAAAGTTCCTGTAATTTGTGTAATTATTGGAGAAGGGGCCTCGGGAGGCGCTTTGGGTATTGGCATTGGCGATAAAGTATTGATGCTCGAAAATACATGGTACTCGGTAATTTCTCCCGAATCTTGTTCATCTATATTATGGAGAAGTTGGGATTTTAAAGAAAGAGCTGCCGATGCATTAAAGTTAACAGCCACCGATATGTTTGCTAATAAATTGGTAGATGGAATTATTAAAGAACCGCTAGGAGGTGCGCATACCAATATTCCCGAAGCGCATAAAATTGTTAAGGCAGAAATTAAAAAACAACTCGAAAAATTAGATGCTTTATCGCCTGAACAACGAATAGATAAAAGAATTAAAAAATTCTGCGCCATGGGCGTGGTTGCTGAATAAAAATATAACTCTTAAACAAGATGAAATTACTACAAGGAAAATCGGCCTTAATTACAGGAGCCTCTAGAGGCATTGGTAAAGGCATAGCATTAAAATTTGCAGAGCATGGTGCCAATGTGGCTTTCACCTATCTTTCCTCTGTTGAAAAAGGAATTGAATTAGAAAATGAGCTAAAAGCTTTTGGTGTAAATGCCAAAGGATATCGTTCCGATGCTGCTGATTATAAAGCTGCCGATGAACTTATAACACAAATGATAGCCGATTTTGGTAGCATTGATATTGTTGTAAATAATGCAGGAATCACCAGAGATGGATTACTAATGCGTATGTCGGAAGAAAATTTTGATGAGGTTATTAAAACGAACTTAAAATCAGTGTTCAACATCACCAAAGCAGTGCAAAAAATAATGTTGAAACAACGAAGCGGCTCTATTGTAAATATTAGTTCTGTTGTTGGTGTTAAAGGCAATGCCGGTCAAGCAAATTATGCGGCTTCTAAAGCTGGTATTATTGGTTTTACAAAATCTGTTGCCTTAGAATTAGGTTCAAGAAATATACGTTGTAATGCAGTTGCCCCGGGCTTCATTGAAACAGAAATGACAGCCGTGCTTGACGATAAAGTGGTGCAAGGGTGGCGAGATGCTATTCCTCTAAAAAGAGGCGGTAATGTTGATGATGTGGCCAACTTATGCGTGTTCCTTGGTAGCGATATGAGCGTTTATATTACAGGACAATGCATTAATGTGTGTGGTGGCATGCTAACTTAATAAAGTAGAATTACAGCAAGCTTATTTAATTTTATAAGACGCCATCATATAAAAATTTTCATTTTAATTTACATACAAACTACGCACTGTAATGGTGCGTATGTTGTTTAATTATTTTACTAGTTGCCTCAAGCCATTTAACAATAACTTGTTTCAAACAAGTAGTATTGTGTTATAGTTTTTTATAAAACCAAATCATATCTTTACTTTGCAATGACATTTATGTTAAAGTAAATGTTATTTAAATGAAGACAAGCAATAATGATCAAGAGATTTAAACTTATTTCCTTTCTGCTAATGCCTTTAATGCTAAAAGGTCAGGTTGCTGATTTAGGTAGTTGGAATATTTTAAATTTAAAATATAATTATGATAATAAGTGGAGTGCTTTTGCCGAAACGCAGTTGCGTTCTCTTAAGTTTTATAATAATTTTCATTACTATGAATACAAAGGTGGAATTAATTATAAGTTAAATAAAGAAGTTTCTTTTACCCTTGCAGCCGGAAATTACCAAACCTACAAAGAAGGAGGAAATTTTCTGCTGCCAAAAAATAATGATGAGTTTAGATTATGGCCACAGTTCAGTTTGACGCAAACTATTGGAAAATTAAAATTTGAACAGCGCTATCGCTCAGAGTTCAGGTTTACAAATAATGGTTACAGAAATAGATTTAGATATCGTTTAGCGCTAATGTATGCTTTTGGAAAGCAAAAAAACGATTACAAACCTTTTCAGTTAAGCATAAGCAACGAACTTTTTTTTACACATAAAGAGCCCTATTTTGAGCGAAATAGAATTCAAACAGCTTTTAACTACAGAGTAAATAAAAGAGCCAGTATTCAATTGGGCTACTTACATCAATTTGATTATAGAATTAATGATGAAACAGGTCGCGATTTTTTAGTGATCGGTTTTTATTATGAGTTGTTCAGGAAGGAAAATACTTCAACTACAGAAAATAAAGATATTCAGGTCGACTGATTAATATTGTCCGAATAAATAGTAAATATTTGTTGTTTGCCATTGTCAATTTCCATCCTTCACATACTTTATACCGCGCTCAATAATATCATCAAAACCATTATTTACACTGCTGTCTTGCATCCAAATTGTAACATCAGGTGGAATGCCATTTTCAAAGTTTTTGCCATCAGGTGTTATTGTTTTGGTAACAGAAAAACGATAAGTCCATCCATTAGGCAATTGCCCGCCATTGGGCACACCCAATCCGCCTCCTGTTGTGTCGCCAATAACTTTTACATACGGAAATGCTTTCATTGCCAAAGTAAAAAAAGAAGTAGCACTGTAACATCCTCGGTTCGTTAAGAGGGCAATACGCTTGGTAAACTGAGCACTGCCTTTAGGCTCAACATATAAATTATTTCCATTGTCAAATGCATTATGCGCTACGCCATTCTTTGCATAAGAACGATATACTAATCTTTTACTATCGGCAAATCGTCCGGCCAAAGCAAAAACATTAGAGGATGAACCACCTCCATTACTGCGAACATCCAATAGTATGCCATCACAGGCTTTCATTTTGTTAAGTACATAATCTAAATCTTCGGGGTATAATTTATCGCTAAATGAAGTATAGCGGATATAGCCTATTTTTATTCCAAGTGTATCTAATATGCAGTTGTCGAGCGCACCTGTGCTTTGCATATCAGCTCCATTGCGCATTAAGTAATTGGTGAGCACTAACCGACTATTAAAATTTTGCGGACTATTTAAAAAAATAGGATAGTAGTATGATACATCAAAAGGTGCCATTAAATTGGCATGACCATCACGTAATTCGTTAACCATATTGGCACAAACGTTAAAGAGTGCTTCTTGTTCCATACCATCATATACTTGGCTTTGGTACTTAATCTTAATAGCATTCCAATCAAGTTTTTTGTAATCTATAAATGAATATTTGATATCGATTTCGTTCCATAAATAATTGAAAACTGAAACAGCATTATTGTCTGTTTTTTTATTACTCACTAATTTATTGCAACTTATAAAAATGAATGCTGCAATTAATATGGTTGTAATATTAAATTTCATTTTAAAGTGCATTTAAGCGAGTATGAATACGCAATTGAAAAGCGGTTTGACTTACCTTATAAGATTTATTTTCAATATTAAAGCTTTCGAAATTCCATAAATATTGCAATGAAATACTTGTGCTATTTTTTAAAAAATATTCAAAAGTTACATTGCTGTTTAAGGCAAAAAAATGATTCAAAGTATAGTACTTAATGTTGCCAATTACTTCATCTGCTAGCGAGTTTTGATATGCATTTCCCGTTCCATCATTCAATACTCTAATGGCATTAAACGGAGGTCTTGAAACTCCTGCAATAAAAGGAATAGCCACTTGATAAGATAAACGCATTGATCGTTGTTTCTTAAATAATTTACGTTGCTTGTTTTCTGCAATAGAGAGCCATTTTTCAAAATGTAAAAATGGTGCTAAAGTGGTTGTAAAATTGTAGGTTAAACTAGCGTTTTGAAATTGAGTATTGCTTCTAAAATCACTCTGATGAGCCAATTGCCATCCTAAACGTGTTTTAATGTTTTTGAACTGAATTTTATTAATTAAATAACAAGTAGATGCACTTAAATTAACATGTGTTAAAGCTGATGAATATTGTTTTGGTTGAAAAGTATTATACAAATTTGCCTTTGCCCAATGTGTATTTAATAAAGTTATTCTTTCTTTTTTTCGCCTTTGTAAACCTATTGATGCGCCGCCACCAATTCCTTTATATACAAGAGGCGATACCATAGTTTCTAGCTGAGTAAACTGATTTAAACCTACCCCTGTAATTAAATAGGTTTCCTTAACGGGCATATAAAGCAAAATAATTTCACGGTTGTTCTCTGCTTCATTTTGTGCAAAAACACAAGTTGATAAGCAATTCAAAAAACAAATTAAAATAGTTTTGTACACCAGTAGAAGTATTTATTCTTTTGCAATTTTTAAAGTGTTAAAACCCTTAGTGCTATTCACTTTCACAAAGTAAATGCCTTTTCCGCTTTCGCTGATATTAATATTGAGCACAGTTAATCCTGCATTTATAACTTCAACCGTGTGTTTAATTATTCTTCCTGTAATATCAGTAATAGTGATGTTTGCAATATCATTATCATTTGAGTAAATTTCTAAATGATAGTTTCCATTGCTTGGATTTGGATAGATATTGCATGGCAAGTTTGAAGTACCATTTTTTACAGAAAGCACACCTAATAATGAAGCCATGGCGCCATAAGCATTTACTTTGCCGTGTCCCCAAATGGTGCTACCTGTATCAGGAATTGCACCTGTTTTGCTATCTAAAATGGCGGTGTTAAATAATAAATCTTTTACTTCAACCGGATTTAAAGTAGAGTCAACTTGCAACAACAAAGCTACAATGCCACTAACTGCTGGGCTCGACATAGATGTTCCGCCAGCCACAGCATAACTATATGTTTGACCATTGATAGGCGAAACGGCACTAGCAATTACTGAACTGTAATCAGATCCTCCAACAATATAAGTAGAATCTACACCGCTTACCGACGAGGCTAAAACTAATCCTGGGCCTGCAATGTCGGGTTTAACCCTACCATCAGCAGTTGGACCTTTACTGCTAAATGGTGCAATTGCTCCTTTTGTATATCCTTGATAGGTTAAATTTTGCCCCGATATGTTGGTAAAACTTGGTTTGCTATTAAAAGCAGCAACAGCAAGCGCTTGCTCGGTGCTAACCAAATCACCACATGTCATTAAATTATCGCCATTAACAGCCCAAGTAAAAACAGTTTTTGCAAAGGTGCCGTAATAGCCAGAGGTATTGATTACAATTCCTTGCCACATGTTTACAGTACCCTCATTACTTTTAATACTTACTACCAGTCTGTCGGTTACTCTGGTATATAATTGAACTAGCATGTGAGGTTTGCCATTAAACTCGCTCGCTACAGTAGTAATGGTGATAAAACAAGTGTCGCCATTGCTCCCAATTAAATTGTACTGATGCGTTGAATCATCTAAACAAATGGTGGCCGTACTATCAATTTTATTATAACCTGTATACAAACTAAAATTCATGCAGAAAGTTTTCCCAATTTCGCCCCATATATCCAATTGATTTTTTTTATCAATGAGGTTCGTAGAGAAAGTACAAACAGTATGTACAGTTGTATCTGTTGCTGTAAATGTCTTTTTTAGGTGAATATTATTACTTCCGTTATTTCCACCTGAAAGTACAAATATTTTCCCTGGTCCAACTAAATTATTGCAAGCCTGACTGAATAAAGATGTGCCATCTCTTGGGCCTAGTGGACAGCCCCAGCTGAGGTTTGCTACAGCAGGTTTATTTACTGCATCGGCATAATTAAAAACATAGTTAATGCCATCTAAAAAATCAACACTACCTGTATTGAGCCAATGTGCTGCGCTTGGATAAATTGCTACCGCCACCAGTTCGCTTTCAAAAGCCATGCCTCTAAAACGTTTATTATTGGCACTACTTCCACCGCCAGAGCCACCGGCAATGCCCATTACATGTGTTCCATGGGTGGTTTCGCTAACATCAAAATGTTTGTTCCAAATACTTAATGAATCACTATACTCCGAACCAAAACCAAAGTTAACCGGGGCATTTCCTGTAGTAGTTTTTTGCTCCCAAACCCTTTTAATTCTAAAATGGGTAAGTGTTGTGTCAAAAAAGGTAGGATGTGTATAATCAAAACCAGCATCAACAATACCAATCACTACATTTTTACCGGCATATGATTGTGGTAAATAAATGCCTTGATGCACCGAGTCAACTCTTGTTACTTTTCTTGCTGTATCTAACTCAGGATAACCTGGTTGATCCATATCTATATATTTTATGCCCTGTGTTTTTACAAATTGGTGAATAGCATATAATGGGATTTTGGCGGTCCAAATATCTTTGGCTTTGGTGCCAATTTTTATGCCTTGTTGCGTAAGTTTTGAATCATCAAAATTAGGATCAACTTTCATAATGGCATTTACAAAAACACCATTTTGATTATCCATACTGTATACATATTGTTCTAAAACTTTATCTTTATTTTGTTTAAGATTACTAAGAAACAAATATTGTTTTGCAGCGGCAGATAATTGAGGTGCACGATTTTGTGAATGCACATTAATGTTGATAAGAAGAAACAATAATAAAGAGGTGTATATTTTATTCATTACAATGATTTTTTTTAGCATCTTCAAAAGTAAGAAAATGATTGGGTTTAAAGAATAAAAAAAGCAGCACTGAAATAATACAGTGCTGCTTTTTAAAACGCGTTTGAAAATAAACCGAAGCTTATTTTTTAGCCTTTAATAATTCAATTTCCTTTTGTAATTGTTCAATTTGTGCTTGTTGTTCTTGAATTGCTTTTGTTAATACTGGAATCAATTCATTGTATTTCATAGCATAAGGATCTGTAATTGCTGGTATTGGTTTACCATTTGCTTTTGCATTTGCTAATTGTTTTTCAGTAGTAAAACTATGCACTACTGCTTCCGGTACAACTTTTTCTACTTCCTGCGCAATAAAACCAATTTCTTTTCCAGTACCATCTTTTGGATTGATCCAATTATAACTAACAGGACGTAATTGCATTACTTTCGATAAACCACTTTCTAACCCATTAATGTTTGTCTTTAAACGAGCATCTGAAGTTTGAATAACACCATTACCTGAGTAAATATTTCCCCAACGGTAAATAGGCGTACCTAATTCAGTTAAATTGTCGTCCCATGGCTCAATATCATTGTCGGCTTTATTAATCCAATGGCCAATGAAATTAGCACCATCATTGTTGAAATAAGTAGCAGCAAAACCTTGATTAGCAAAAGTAATTACAGAGTCGGTTGCTAATCCAGTTTTCCATGTAATAGCTGGATTTGCTGTACCTAAATTATCTCCAATAACTATGTTGTTTACACGAACATCAAATTGTTGACGAGGCGTGTTGGTAGCAATACCAATCTTACTTCCGTTATCATAAAATCTAGAATCTCCACCTGTAGTTGCACCAGTAAATTTTACCAAATTATTTGTTGTTCCGTTAATGTTAGCACTTCCAGGTGCTCCAGCAGGTCCTTGTGCTCCAGCTGCACCATTGGCTCCAGCTGCACCTTGTGGTCCTTGCGGTCCTTGTGGCCCTTGCGGTCCTTGAGGTCCTTGTGCACCAGCACTCCCATTTGCACCAGCAGTTCCAGCAGGTCCTTGAGGGCCTTGTGGTCCTGTTGCTCCATCGATACCATTTGTACCAGCAGGTCCTTGTGGTCCTTGTGGACCTGGAGTTCCGCCATTTGCTGCATATAATGCATAAGGTACAGATAATAATTCAGAAGTTCCCATAACAGCATAATTAGCACCACCTGCAGCATCTAATTCTACTTTTACAAAATAAGGACCATTGGCCCAGTTAATACCACTCATTGTGCCCGATACCACAGTACCAGCACCAATCGCTAAATTTGCAAGACCATAGGCATTGGTTGATAAATTGTGTGTTTCGGAATACACTGAAGTACCAGAAGCACTGCCTTGTAAAACGCTTAAACGAAAGCTAACTGCGGTGTTTGGTAAGGTATTACCACTGTTATCTCTGGCTACAGCCTGATAGTTAATTTTATTTGGTGATTGAGCAAAGATGGCAGCACTGCACATCATAGCCATAGCAACGGTTAGGAAATTTTTTTTCATGTTAAAATTAGTTTTGTTTAATGATTGAAATACTTTGTTGTTTTGAATTTTGATTTAATAAACTAATGGTATACTGACCAGAAGCTAAACCTTGAAATGAAATGTTTGGATTAGCTGAGGTGGCTTTGCCTTCGCTAACTAATTTACCAGCACTGTCAAACAATCTATAACTGTAGCTTGCTTGTGTTGCTTGATCCATCTTTACAGTAACATAATCTGCAGTTGGATTAGGATAAATCAATAAACTTGTTAATTCATTAATTTCGTTTTGTGCAGTGGCAATAAGCAAAGTAGGCTGCTGGAAACCTTGAGTTAAGGTTGATGTACCATCCGAAACTGTTGCTGTAACAGGCTCTCCGATGGTCCACGCAATGCTTGCTTGTGCTGATTGTCCACTACCACCCGATGACGACAGCACTTCTGGCATCACCGTTTGCGCTTTTATAGCCCCAAATAAGGCCATCGCTGCAATAGTTAGTAATTGTTTTTTCATAGCTTTTTATTTATTTGTGGTAAATCTAAAAAATATTAATCAACTTTTAAAAAAAGTTAGCTGAATTAACATCTATAAATCTTAAAAAGAGGTGTTATGTTTTTTATCAATAAATTAAAATTATACTCATGCTCTGGCAAGCAATTAAACCATCAATGCCAATAATAAAATAGGAATAGCTGTTTTTAGGCTCAAGGCGATGAATAAAAATCATGCTCAACAAAGAAATGGCAAAAAAGGCCTCTAATTGTTGAATAGTTATAAATGAATGATGGTATTGAATAAACAGTAACAGTAGCTGAAACAGAAAAAGTAATAGAATTAATTTTTTAGAAGTTAGAATGCCTGCTACAGCAGGAAAAGTTTTTATCCGATCCTCTCTGTCTTCTTCTATATCTCGCATATCGGCCGCAATACATAGTGCTGTTATAAAGCAAAGTTGAGCCAGCGAAAAAAGCAGCAGAAATAAAAAAGGGATTGATGCAAATGAATTTTTAGCTGCAGGAATCAAAACACCTGTAATTATTGCAACCATAGCAATTGTAAAAGCTTTAAATCCTTTTGAGCTACGTAAATGTATTCCTAATATGTTTTGATTATATAAAATAGCAAGCGCAAAGGCTATACTAGCCATAAATATTTTAACTGGATTGTTGATGCAGCCGGTAATTAAAGCAACACTTCCTATAAATCCAACCATTAAGCAAAGCAGCAATAGACCTGGATATTTTGCTGGCCAAAGATATTTTAGATTATTTTTTTGCGACATTCTAACATGTCCAAACCATGAAATTTTTTGGAAATTATAATATAAAAAGCTACTAAAGAAAAGGAATGAAAAGTAAAACCAATTTGGTGATGATTTTAAAATAATAATATCTGTACATATACTTAGAGAAGCTAAACAAAGTGCAGTGTATGCACCCGAAGCCAAGGCATGAAAGACAAACTTATTCAATTATTCGAGTACCGTGTATCTGGCAACTGCGCCTATTAAAACACCTATAACTGCACCTTTTATAACATTTTGTACGCGCGATTGACGAGCGGCATTTTCATAACCACTAATATAGTTGGGATCTTTTAAATATTTTGGGTCAGAAATATGTGAGCGGTTTATTTTTATCCATCTTGATCCTAATAAAAAGGCACCAGCACCGGCACCAATAGGTGCAAGCCAAGCAGGCAATATAATTCCTGAACCAACACCAAGTCCAAAACTTCCCCAAAATGCTAATGGAGAACTATAGCGGCTGTTTGCATCATGAGCTCCAGCAATATAACTTCTCATTTCTTCTACACCTAAATAATTATCTTCAGATAAGGTGTCTTGTTTATAAATGAAAATTTCTGTTCCGCTTTTGTATAGAATAGAAAATATTCTATTTTTCTCCATATTTACCAATTCATTTTTTTTGGATTCTGGATCAATCATTTTTATAAAATCACCAACAGTATCTCCCACGCTCACAAAAAAAATGTTGCCATTCATCATGGTTACTTTTTCCTGAGCGTGCAGCACAAAAACGTTGGAAATTAATATGAATAGGAATAATATTATTGATTTAAACATGTTTTTCATGCTTCAAACATACACCTTAAATCTCAAAAGTCAAAAAACGAAATAGCAAACTTAAACGATTCCTAATTTAATCATGTTAGCTCTTCCTCTATCTTTCATTGGTATACTTGCAATATGTATCAATAGGTCGTTTTCTTTCACCATATTTTGAGCCTTTAAAAATAGCTTTACATCTTCTATTGTTTTGTCGGTACTTTCGTATTTATCATAATAAAAACCTCTAACTCCCCATACTAAATTTAAGGTGTTTAATAAAGTAGGGTTATCGGTAAAAATAAAAATATTAGCTAATGGGCGCTGACTACTAAGTTTTAATGCTGTATAACCACTATTAGTCATACTCACAATGCCTTTTGCACCGCTATGCTGAGCCATTACGCAGGCATTAAAACAAATTGAATCCGATATAAAAGTTTGATTTTTTCCAACAGGTACATGGTCTTTAAAATAAATTTTTCCTTCAGCTTCAACCGCAGCTAAAATTTTGTTCATGTGCTGTATTACAACTACAGGAAATTTACCTACAGATGTTTCACCGCTTAACATCACTGCATCTGCACCATCGAGCACAGCATTGGCCACATCATTTACTTCGGCTCTGGTAGGAGTATAATTTGTAATCATACTTTCCATCATTTGTGTTGCAATAATTACAGGCTTTGAAGCTTTAATGCATTTACCTACAATCATTTTTTGAATTAAAGGAACTTTTTCCATAGGTAATTCCACCCCTAAATCGCCTCTTGCTACCATCACTCCATCGGCCATATCAATTATATTATCTATTTCTTCAATAGCTTCTGGCTTTTCTATTTTTGCAATAACGCGGGTTGTTTTTTTCGCTAGTTTAATTCGCTCCTTTAAATCTATTACATCGGTAACCGAGCGCACAAATGATAATCCTATCCACTCTACATTATTGCTTAATGCAAAATCTAAATCTTCAAGGTCTTTTTTTGTTAGTGAAGGCAATGATATCTTGGTATTTGGTAAATTCACACCCTTTTTGGAGGATAATAAACCACCATTTACAATAATAGCTCTAACTGTGTCCTTTCTGTTGGTTTCAAGCACACGCAATTCTAATTTTCCATCATCAATCTTTACGCTATCTCCAACAGCTACATCTTTAGGGAATTCAGGATAGGTTATATATATTTTTTCGGCAGTACCAACACACTCCTCGGTAGTAATAACAATCTCTTGTCCATCTTTTAGTACAACTTCATTGTTTTCAACATTTCCAATGCGCAGCTTTGGTCCCTGTAAATCCACCAAAATAGCCACATTGCTCTTTTTGGCATGATTTAGCTCACGTATAATATCAATGGTTTGTTGATGAAAATCATAAGAACCATGCGAAGAGTTAATACGCGCCACATCCATACCTGCATCCATCATCGCACTTAAGATTGGTCTTGTGTTTGAAGCCGGTCCTAAGGTGGCTACTATTTTAGTTTTTGTCCAATGATCCATTTCTTTTTTTTTACAAATTTAAAATTAATAATGTTAATAGTGTATTAATTACACTTTTATTTATACAAACGTATTATACCAATAATTGAAGCTTATTAATAAGGCTTTCCTTGCCAATTATATAGGCCATTTCTATAGGCTCAATGGCATTTAAATCAAAAATTATTTTTTCTGAATTTTCTGCAACTACACCACTAATCTCCAAGAAATAGGTTACTCTTTTTAGCTGTGCTTCAAGGTTTATTCGTGTTCCTTTATTAACCATAAAGTAATAATCACTAAAAAGTTGCTCATCAATAAACTTAAAAAGATGATGTTCAGAGTGATCTGTTTCTGCATTGTTTTCTTTTTCTTCTGACGAAAAAAGATCGGGTAAAGATACCTTTTTGCTCTTTTGAAAAGCACTAAATTTAAGATTTTCACACCTGCTTAAATTTATATGAAGTTGTTTATTGATATGCCAACATACAGTATAATCTGGAGCGGATGAAATTATGCCAATAAGCAAGGTTTCTTGCGCTTCTGCAATGTCATCTAATTTAAATTTAGTGGTATTCGACATAATTAATTAACACGAAGTAAATTATTTTTATCGAATATTCTTGTAAAGAGTTGTTAATTTAAAATTAAATTTACAACCATAATTTTCTCAATAATTTCAATTACTTTGTGGTATATTGCCCACTAAATTAATAAACAACATGGATATTTTTTCAGCGAAAGATATAGTTAAAAAGTACGATAAACACACTGCCTTAGAAGGTGTAAGTATTAGCGTAAAAAAAAATAGTATTTTTGGTTTGCTTGGTCCAAATGGTGCTGGAAAGACATCCTTGATTAGAATCATCAATCAAATTACAGGACCTGATAGCGGTGAGTTATTTTTTAATGGCCAAAAACTACAGCAAAATCATATAGAACGAATAGGCTATTTGCCCGAGGAAAGAGGGCTATACAAAAAAATGGAAGTAGGAGAACAGGCACTGTATTTAGCCCGATTAAAAGGATTGAGCAGACAAGATGCCACTAAAAGATTAAAATATTGGTTCGAAAAATTTGAAATTACAACTTGGTGGAACAAAAAAATTGAAGAACTCAGTAAAGGAATGCAGCAAAAAGTACAATTTATTGTTACTGTGTTGCATGAGCCAGAATTATTAATTTTAGATGAACCATTTAGTGGCTTTGATCCCATTAACGCTAATTTAATCAAAAACGAAATTTTAGAACTGAAAGAAAAAGGAACAAGTATTATTTTTTCTACACATAATATGGCCTCTGTGGAGGAACTTTGCGATGATATTGCATTAATCAATCGATCCAAAAAAATTCTTGAAGGAAGTGTAAAAGATATCCGTAAAGAACATAGAACAAATACCTATAAGGTAGAATTTACAGGTAATATAATTTCTTTTACAAACGCCATTTGGACAGGTTGCGAATTGTTAGAAAAGCATACCGAAGGCAATGTAAATATTGCTACAATTAAATTGTTGTATGATGCTACGCCAAATCAACTTTTACAAGCAATTATGCCGCATGTAATGGTCAACGGTTTGCAAGAAATTATTCCTAGCATGAATGATATATTTATCTCCAAAGTAAGCAATGAAAAAATTGCCAGCGAATCAAATTTTACAGAATAAAAAAGAATTAAAAAATAGAGCGATGAACAAAATATTATTAATTATTCAAAGAGAATATTTAACCAGAGTAAAGAAAAAATCATTTATTGTAATGACTTTTCTTGGTCCCATTTTAATGGTGGGGCTTGTGTTTGCTCAATTTTGGATAAAAATGATTCCAGAAGAAAAGCAAAATGTTTTGGTGGTAGATGAGTCTCAGTTATTTTTGAATAAATTAGAAAATACCTCTAATCAAACATTTTCATACAGCAAAAATACCTTGTCATTTGAGCAAAGAAATTTTTATAAAACAGACGATAATGTAATATTGTATATTCCTGCTAACATAATTGATTCTCAAAAAATTCAAATATTTTACAAAAAGCAGCCTGGACTTGGTATGCAAGATTATATTAATACTATTGTTGGCAAAAAGTTGGAGGAAATGAAATTGCTAGCTTCTGGTATACAAATCAATCAACTTGAATCAATCAAAACAAAATTAAATTTAACAACCACCAAAATCGAAAAAAGTGGCGATTTTGAAACCAAGGATAACGAAGTGAGTATGGCTCTTGGTTTTATTGCCGGCATACTTATTTATATTTTTATTTTCTTGTATGGAGCTCAAGTAATGCGCGGTGTAATTGAAGAAAAAACAAGCAGAATTGTAGAAGTAATTATTTCTTCGGTAAAGCCATTTGAACTTATGATGGGTAAAATTATAGGTATTGCTGCTGTTGGCTTAACGCAATTTTTATTGTGGATTATATTAAGCGCAGTAGGTACAAGTATGGTTGGCAACTTTTTTATGAAAGACAAACAAAGTGTTGATCAAATGGAACAAACATTTAAAACTAATATACCTCAAAAAGCTGCCTTTAAAGAAATGCCTACTGATGAAAAAGCTGAAATTATGGATTCATTTTTGAATCAGGTAAATTTGCCCATTATGTTGTTCTCTTTTTTATTTTACTTTTTAGGAGGTTATTTACTTTATGGGGCGCTATTTGCTGCAGTTGGCTCTGCTGTAGATAATGAAGCAGATACACAACAGTTTATGCTTCCACTAACCATTCCTTTAATATTATCATTTACACTGGCACAAAATGTAATGACCAATCCCGAGAGCTCATTGGCCTTTTGGCTATCGGTGTTTCCACTCACAAGTCCGGTGATTATGATGGTGAGAATTCCATTTGGTGTACCATATTTTGATTTAATACTGTCAATGATAATGCTTGTGCTTGGTTTTATTGGTGCAACCTGGGTTTCGGCTAAAATATACAGAACTGGGATTTTAATGTATGGTAAAAAAAGCAGTTACAAAGAATTGTGGAAATGGTTGTTTTATAAAGGCTAGCTATACTAATTATCAGATTAAAAATTTTAGTTTAACTTTGATATATTCTACAACCATTTAAGTATGCGTATTGCAGTAATAGATTTAGGTACTAACACATTTAATTTGGTCATTGCCGATCACAATAAATCTTACTATACAATCATACATCAAGATAAATTTCCTGTAAAGTTAGGGGAGGGCGGAATCAATCAAAATATAATACAACCTGTGCCTTTTTGGCGTGGAATAGACAATATCGAAAAGATGCTGTCTATTATAAAAGAGTTTAGTGTAAGTAAGATTTATGCCTTTGCTACTTCTGCCATTAGAGATGCTGCTAATGGAGCTCAGTTTGTTGATGCTGTGTTTAAATTGTTTAAATTAAAAATTAATGTAATTACTGGCAATAAAGAAGCTCAATTAATATATTTAGGTGTAAAATCTGCCCTTAGCATTGGTAAAAAAAATGCACTAATTATGGATATTGGAGGTGGAAGTACAGAGTTTATTATTGCCAATGATGATGAAATATTTTGGAAAAGAAGTTACAAATTAGGTGCTGCGCGATTGTTAGAAAAGTTTGAAGGACCAGAACCAATTACAACTGAAAGTTTAATGGCTATTGAATCTTACTTAACCGATGAACTAAAAACGCTTAACAAGGCAATACAAAAGTTTAAAGTGCATGAGTTAATAGGCTCCTCGGGTTCGTTTGATACCTTTGCAGAAATGATATGCCATCAATTCTATACTACTGATTTGTTAGAAGGTAAAACTAGTTTTGAATATAGAATTAATGATTTGATTGACATTCATCAACAGCTTTTAAAGTCTACTCGCGAGCAACGTTTAAAAATGAATGGACTCCTTGCAATGAGAGTTGATATGATTGTGATAGCTTCTATATTTTCAAATTACATCATTCAAAAATATAATATAAAAAAGGTGCGACTTTCTACCTATTCTTTAAAAGAAGGCGTGTTGTATAAAATGATTCAGAAATAAAATAAGTATGACTAAAGTTTTGATTATTGATGACGAAAGACCTATCAGAAGCGCGTTGCGCGATATTCTTGAGTATGAAAAATTACAGGTAGATGATGCTGCCACTGGCACCGAAGGTTTACAAAAATTAGAAAAGGATAAATATGACCTAGTGTTGTGTGATATTAAAATGCCAGGAATTGACGGTATTGAAGTACTTGAAAAAATAATGGAAAATGGTTATGCCACGCCTGTGGTGATGATTTCGGGACACGGTACCATTGAAACAGCAGTTGAGGCTGTTAAAAAAGGCGCCTTCGATTTTATTGCCAAGCCTTTGGATTTAAATCGCTTGTTGGTTACTGTTAGAAATGCACTCGATAAGTCAATTATTGTAAACGAAAATAAACTTCTTAAAAAGAAAATTAGTAAAACTTATGAAATGGTGGGCAATTCAGCTGCCATTAATGAAATTAAGGAAATGATTGAAAAGGTTGCTCCAACAGATGCACGTGTGCTAATAACTGGTGGAAATGGAACCGGAAAAGAGCTCGTAGCTCGTTGGTTGCATGAAAAAAGTAATAGAAGTAAATTTCCAATTATAGAGGTAAATTGTGCTGCCATTCCTTCAGAATTAATAGAAAGTGAATTGTTTGGACACGAAAAAGGCGCTTTTACATCGGCAGTAAATCAGCGTAAAGGTAAGTTTGAACAAGCAGATGGTGGCACCTTATTTTTAGACGAAATTGGCGATATGAGTTTATCGGCACAAGCCAAAGTACTCAGAGCCTTGCAAGAAAATAAAATTTCGAGAGTTGGGGGCGAAAAAGAAATTAAAGTGAATGTAAGGGTGGTGGCCGCCACAAATAAAAACCTTAAAGAGGAAATTCAAAAAGGCAATTTTCGTGAAGATTTATATCATCGCTTAAGTGTTATTCCCATTCATGTTCCATCGTTAAATCAACGTACAGAAGATATACAATTGCTTACAGATCATTTCGTAAAGATTATTAGCGAGGAACATGGAATTCCTCCAAAGAAAATTACTAAAGAAGCAATTGCAGCCCTCCAAAAAATAAGTTGGACAGGTAATATACGTGAATTTAAAAACGTAATCGAACGTCTCTTAATTCTTTGCGATAAAGTAATTACCGACAAAGATATAAAGCAGTATGCCAGTAAAGAGTAAAAAAAATAATACTATTGCTCTGTACAGGTAACTGTAGCGCCATTGTCAGCAGATGCATCGGCATTTACTTTTTGACGATAATTGTCTAATTCTTTCTTGTTACCACATTGTTCTGGGTAGCTTCTTGCTGTATCATTTCCTAAATACTTGTATGAATATGAGCATGTGCTGCACTTGGTGCAAGAAGCAAATAACATTGAGGTAATAACTGCTGCGGCAAAAAATGTAAATATGTTTTTCATTGCTGATAAATTTTTTTCAAAAATAATTTAAATGTTTATTAATTCTTAAAATTGTGATAGTCTATTAAAATAAGGTTGTTTTTCTTTCGGTGCACTGCACTTTATTGTTGGGATTAACAACACTTTCCATAAATTTTCTGTAATCTTCAATTTCCTTTTTCTTGCCACATGTTTCGGGCCATTGCAATACTTTTTTTCCTGCACTGTTAAACTCGGTGCATTCAACACACTTATGACAGGCAGTATTTAATAATATGCATGCTATAATAGTAGCGAAAATAAAAAACTTATTTTTCATTATTTGTCTTTGTCTATGCATTCTGCTGAGGTTCCAAATCTTAGAGCATCGGTTGAAACAGATTTTTTAAATGCATCAATATCCTTTGTTCTTTTACTGCAATAATCTCCCGAATAGGCCGGATAACCTGGTGCTTGGTAGCTGCAAGATACACATTTTTCGCACGAACTAAAAAACGTAACAATAATGCCCAACACTGCAATTAACTTTATTACTTTCATATCTAATATTAATTTGGAGGCTAAAATAGAAAAAACAATTAAATAAATACTACTTTGATGTTTAATTCGTTAGTTAAGAGGGCAAAATTATTTAAAATGTTGCTTACTACGTGCAATCTGTGTTGTAATTTCTAAATCAATGATAAATTTAAGAAGTTAATTTACTTAATATCTAAACAATTTTTTATCGGCATAAAAGGTTCCAAATGGAACAATAGAGGCTAAAAAAGCCCAAAATGTTTTTAAAATAGGCCACTTATCCTTTACAGCTAATTTTATAACCAACAAAATATATAATACAAACAACAATCCGTGCGCCATGCCAATTACTTTATTTGGTCCTTTAATGCCATACATATATTTTAAAGGCATAGTAACTGCAAATAATAGGTAGGAGCAACCTTCCATAAAGGCTATAATTCTTAATATTCCAAGCCAGGCTTGTGATAATTTTTTAAACATATAAATATTATTTGCTGCCAAAGTTAATACAAGATGTTATAATGTAAAATGCAATTTTTGAAAGATTACATGTACCTAATTTTTATTGTGCTTTTATGGACTACTTGTTTTGTAATTTCAAGTTTAAAGGATTCAAATTTTGGTCGTGTAAAGCCAGTGTGATAATAGTCCGAAAACCCAAATCCTTCCTCGGGAATACCCAAAAAACTGTATTCCATTTGTGCATTGTTATTTTCGTCATCAAGCAAGGCAAAGCCATAGTGGCCTTCTTCTAAGTGGAACTTTGCTAGCAACATGTTATTTTGCATTTCTTTTTTATCAAATTTTTTAGTAAAAAGTGGTCTTTCCTTTGCAAAAGTTGATTGGTCTTTAAAAACAGAAATAACTATAAAACCTTTGTTATTTCTTATGCCTGTTACGCGTACTTCAACATTTTGAGCTAATTCTGTAGCGTTAAAAAATGAAAGTATAACTATTGCTAAATTGATTACAATCATAGATAATTGTTTGTGTTAAATTGAAAATACTAAATCAATTTAGGAGATAAAAATACAAATTATAACATTATCGCTTTAAATAAATTTAGGCTTTTTTTTTCAAGTATTCCTTTTTTTAAATTGAAAAATATGGATGATTTATAAGGTTTACAAGTTGTTATACCAATTGCATAATTTGGATTAAACATTGTAATACCGATTACACTTTCAATCACTAGTGTCCAACTGTGACTGCTAAATAAATTCTACGATTCAATATTTTCAATAGTTACAGGTCCTAATTAGAATTTGTCGATTTGAAATAAAAGATGATTTTTACCTATGAATTTAGGTAAAACAGTTTTAACTCAATTAGTCAACTATATTCCCAAATACCAATTTGACAAAATTGTAGAAAAATACAAGGGGAATTATAAGGCTCAAGAATTTAGTTGTTGGGAGCAATTTATTTGTATGGTATTTGCTCAACTCACTTATCGCGAAAGTCTACGAGATATAGAAACCTGCCTTGCTACTTTTAAAAACAAGCTTTACCACTCAGGTATTAGTTCCAAGGTTTCCAAATCAACATTGGCCTATTGGAATGAAAAAAAGGATTGGCATATTTATAGTGAGTTTGCTAACTTTCTTATTCTTAAAGCGCGAGTGCTATATATTAATGACAATGAATTTATTGAGAGTTTAGACGGAACTGCTTATGCCTTTGATAGTACAACAATTGATGTGTGTTTATCCTTATTCCCATGGGCAAAATTTAGAAGTAAGAAAGGTGCGGTAAAAGCACACACGCTTTTAGATTTACAAGGCAATATTCCTTCGTGGCTATTCATTACAGAAGGTTCTCTGCATGATGTAAATGCATTAGATGAATTACCAATAGAGCTGGGGGCATACTATGTAATGGATAAAGGATACCTGCACTGGAAAAGGCTATATAAGTTTGAAATCGAGGGGGCTTATTGGATTACAAGGGCAAAAGATAATTTTAGCTATATCCGACAATACTCAAATCAAATTGATAAAAAATTAGGATTAAAATATGACCAAATTGGCATTCTTAAAGACAAATTTTCTATTAAAAACTATCCAGGTAAAATAAGGAGAATAAAGTACTTGGATCCTATAACGAAAATTGAATATGTATTTATTACCAATAACTTGAAGTTATCAGCAATAGATATTTGCCAACTGTATAAAAATAGGTGGCAAATAGAATTGTTCTTTAAATGGATAAAACAGCATTTAAGAATAAAGGTGTTTTTTGGCACTAGTAAGAATGCAGTCTTCTCTCAAATATGGATAGCGTTTAGTGTTTACCTATTGATTGCTATTATGAAAAAGGAATTTAATAGTCCGTATTCACTCTACACTTTATTACAAAAATTGAGCCTATGCCTTTTTGAAAAAATTCAATTAAATCAGGTCTTTACAAAGAATGATGATGAAAGAACAGTTGATGACACGGTAATAGCTTAATTAATTCTTGGACACAAAATTAAGTAATAACTTTAAATTTGTGTTATGAGTTTACATCGAAAAAAATGGAGTAAAAAAGATAAAGAAGAAGTACTTCTTTACAATGATCAGCATGGTGTTTCACAAAC
>CAIKXD010000232.1 GCA_903831265.1 uncultured Bacteroidota bacterium | reverse complement strand
TATTTTTTGCACCATTACCACCAATTGCATTTATTTTTTAGTATAACTAAAAAATAAATATGCAATGGTTAATGCAAGTAAATACTTGAAATTAGTACAATTTGGTAATACCGCAATTGAACCAAATTAAAAGTGTAATCATTATAAGCTGCTGAGCAAGCTTATGCGATTTGGGTTAGAGTAAAAAGCAAAAAAAATCTCAAAAGAAACTTCTGAGATTTTTAATTTTTAAAATGATTGGAATTTATTAATTCCTTCTGCGTTTAAACTCACGTTTTTTTTCAGGTTCAGCGCTACTATTTCTATTACCACCTCTTGAGCCTCCACCTCCGTAATCGCCAGAAGATTTGCCTTTAAAGCCCCAAGATTCTTTTGAGCCTCCTCCGCCACCGGAGCTTCTTTCTCGGCTACGACCTCCAAAACCACCATCAGATTTTCCACCATATTGGCCACCGCCGCCACTGCCAGAAGATCCTCCTTTACTATCGCTGTGGTCGATACGTATTTTACGTCCATTAAATTTCTTGAATTGAAAACTATCGTAAACGGCAAGTGCCTGTTTTGGATCCACATCAAAGAAAGAGAATGAACCTTTAATATTTATTCTTTTAAAATCAAAAGGGTTTAGACCTGAAACTTCGGCCGCATAGGCTCTAAAAGAATCTTGATCCATGCCATCCATTTCACCAAGATTAATAAAAAATCTTCCTGAAGGCTCCGAATTTCCTTGGCCCATAGGCGATGTTTTTCTGTCTTTACCTCTATCATCTGAGTTTAAGTCAGGTGCATTACGGTAATAATCTAGAAAGCGGTTAAATTCTTCGGAAAGCATGCGTTTTATTAGTTCTTCTTTACTTAAATCTTTAAGCATTTCATGAACTTGGGGTAAAAACTTCTCTATTTCAGTTTCATTAACCTCGGCATCGTGAATTTTATTCACCAAATTAATCAATTGTTTTTCACAAACTTGAACGCCAGTAGGAAGTTTATCTTTTACAAATTGTTTCCCAATTTTACGCTCAATGTCTCTAATTTTACCAATTTCTTTCATATTCACAATGGCAATAGAAACACCAGATTTACCTGCTCTTGCTGTTCTGCCGCTTCTGTGCGTATATACTTCTGGATCATCAGGTAAATTGTAATTGATAACATGTGTTACACTATCAACATCAATACCACGCGCTGCAACATCGGTAGCAACAAGCATTTGAAGTGTTCTATTTCTATAACGTTTCATTACATTATCTCTCTGTTGTTGAGATAAATCACCATGCAAAGAATCTGCGTTATAACCATCTTTAATCAAATGTTCTGCAATTTCTTGCGTTTCCATTCTTGTTCTGCAAAACACAATTCCAAAAATTTCTGGATTAAAATCGGCAATACGTTTTAGTGCTGCATACTTGTCTCTAGCATGCACCATATAATATTTGTGCTCAATATTTTCTGCTCCTTGATTTTGCTTTCCTACAGTAACCTCAATAGGATTACTCATATAATTTTTTGCAATACGAGCTACTTCATTTGGCATTGTGGCGCTAAATAACCACGTGTTTTTTTCATCAGGAGTTTCAGATAATATACTATCTAAATCTTCTTTGAAACCCATGTTAAGCATTTCATCTGCTTCATCAAGAACAACAGTTGTTACTGCATTCAGTTTAATACGACCACGATCAATCATATCAACCATTCTGCCTGGTGTTGCAACTATAATTTGTGCACCTCTATTGATCTCGCGAATTTGAGTTTCAATACTTGCACCTCCGTAAATTGCTACTACATTTGCGTTATCATAATTAGAAGAAAAGTTTGTTAAATCTCTTGTAATTTGCAAACAAAGTTCACGCGTGGGGCAAATAATTAGCGCTTGCGTATGTTTTTTGCTAAAGTCAGTAAAATGTACTAAAGGCAAACCAAAAGCTGCTGTTTTGCCAGTGCCTGTTTGTGCTAATCCTACTAAATCTCGTTTTTCTGCTAAAAGCTGCGGTATTGCTTGTTGTTGTATCGGTGTTGGGTTTTCAAAACCCATGGATTTTATGGCCTCAATAATTCTTTTATCTAATCCAAGTTCTTCAAAGTTAGTCATTAATCTTTTTTAATTAAGCCGCAAAGGTAACAAAATAAAGCCTTAATAACTATTTATATTTGCTTAAGCCATTGTAAACATGGTATTTACTTTTTAAAAAAACTGTAAATCATATATAGCTTTGCTTTATTTTGAGGACTTTCGAAATCATAAAGTATAGATAGAAAGGCATTTACAGCCATTTTTAGGAACTTTCGTTTTAATTCAAAATGACGCGCTATGCCATAATAACAAACACTAATTATTTGATTTTTTAACTTCTTATTTAACCTTTTTTTTATTTCATTTTCATTGAAGAGTGCAATCAAACCATCGAGTCTGTTTCTATAAACATTGTTTTTTAGATTGACAGAATTATCGTCATGAATCAAATATTTTACAGTGTATTCATCAATATGCCACATCTTATATTGGTTGGTAATTTGCGCCCAAAGTATGGTGTCTTCGCCAATGTTAATTTTAGGATCAAACTTATAATGAGTGAAAACTTCTTTATGAATGCAAACTCTATCGGGAATTATAGAATTCATTAAGATGTAGGCGAGTGTTTGGTCATTATTAAACTCTACAACATTTTCTTTTGTTTCAACCCCATTGCTAATGATAATTGGGTTAGAAAAAAATAGCCCTACTGGATTTTGATTTAAATTTATAAAACTATGAAAAACACTCAAATGATTGACGCAGTATTCATCATCGCTGTCTAAAAAACAAATATATGAGCCTTTAGAAACGGCAATTCCGTTATTTCGTGCTTGGCTTCTTTCTGTATTTTTTTGATAATGATACTTAATTCTAGCATCATTATATTGTTCTACAACATCCTTCGTATTATCTTTCGATCCATCATCAATAATTATTAACTCCCAGTTTAAAAAACTTTGATTAATAACACTTTGTACAGCACGATGTATAACATGCGCTCTATTATAAGTAGGAATTATTATTGAAAAAAAAGGTGAATTATTTATCATCACGTCAAAAATTATTGACTTCTGATTGCACAAAATGTTTAGGAATCATATTCACTGGAAACTCTTTCTTAACTTTAAATCCTAAAAAATACTTCGGTACAACAATTTGGGGATTTGCCACTTTAGTTAACCAGCAAGCCCACCATGCATATGAACTAGGTGAAATTATGGCAGCATGCGCATGTTGTAATAGTTGAAAATCAATAATCATATTTTGCTCAGAAAAATAAGCATCATACTCTTTAAACTCCTTTTTAACCTCAACAATATCATCAGACATAAATATTAATTGATAATTATTATCGGGTTGTTCTGAAATTATTTTTTTAATGTTCAAATGGTAATATTTGAATGGCAGGGTTAAGTCAGGACCATCCAAAAAATCGGGACCAAATGTTTTGTAATCTTTTAGTCGTACTTGAACCACAATAATTCTTTTGTTTTGAAAGTTTTTATTGTAAAATGCTTGATATGCTTCTTGATATTGGTCCTTAATATCGAAACATTGTTTAATATCCTCAAAGTTGTGGTATAAATATGATTCACCCTGAAAATAGCCATAATACCAAATTCTTTTAGCAGATTCTTGCGCCATTTCTTTTGAATAATCTATTCGATTGTCCTGTAAGTGCTCGAACTTATATTTAAATCCTGGTAATTTGTTCTGCAATTTAAAAGATAAAAATTTTATTTTATTATTTCGGTCAGCTGTTGATAATTTAAAATATTTAAGGTGTGATATTTCGCTTAAGCAATAAGAAATTTTTCTTTTATTGGCCAATGATCGGGCACAAGCATAAATAAACATTTGATTGCCCATTTGACAATGAGCGTGAAATACAAGCATGTGTATTAATTATTTATTTGCTTCAAAAAACTCATTAATATAAGCAGCAATTTGAATTACTTGTTCTTCTTTTAAATCGTAATAAAAAGGCAGTCTTAAGAGGCAATCGCTGTATCTATCCGACTGATTAAGTGAGCGCCCATCGTGTTTATCGTGATAGTATTGCGATAAATGTAACGATAGGTAATGAAATACAGGCATAATTTGTTTCTCTTTTAAAAAAACAATTAAAGCATCGCGCACTTCAATGTTTTTAACAACAATATAATACATGTGTGCATTATTTGTTGCGAAATTTGGAATATAAGGTACTTGTATCTTATTATCATCATTTAATTTTTTCAAGCCTTTGTGGTAGTTATTCCAGATATTAATTCTTTTACTTTGAATCAAAGAAAGATTTTCAAGTTGCGCCCAAAGAAAAGCGGCAATAACCTCTGATGGAAGAAAAGAAGAACCAGTATCTACCCAACCATACTTATTTACCTCGCCTCTAAAAAACTGAGAACGGTTAGTTCCTTTTTCCCAAATTACCTCAGCTCTATCAATAAAACGATCATCGTTAATGGCCAACATTCCACCTTCTCCAGAAATAATATTTTTTGTTTCATGAAATGAGAAAGCGGCCAAATGACCGATACTTCCTAAAGCTTTTTTCTCTCCATTTTTATTTACGAAATAACTATCAATGGCCTGCGCTGCATCTTCAATTACAATTAAATTGTACTTGTTGGCTAGCTCCATAATTTTATCCATATTGCAAGCTATACCTGCATAATGCACTGGCACAATTGCTTTTGTGAATTTTGTAATTAATGGCTCAATAAGATCAACATCAATATTTGGGTTGTTAACACCAGAATCGGCAAATATAATTTTAGCTCCTTGTCGAACAAATGCTAATGCTGTGGAAACAAAAGTATAACTGGGTATGATTACTTCATCACCTGGTTTTATATTGGCTAACATAGCTGCCATTTCTAATGCATCGGTGCATGATGTAGTTAACAATGTTTTTTTAAAGCCATATTGCTCTTCAAAAAACTGCTGACATTTTTTCGTAAAAATACCATTTCCAGATAGTTTTCCTGAGTTAACAGCTTCGTACATATAGTGTGTTTCTTTGCCAGTTAAAAAAGGCTTATTGAAAGGAATTAACATGTTTTTTTCCATAAATGATAAATGTAATTTTTATGATTGACTATAAAACCATTGTTTTGATAAAACTGCATTGCTTGATTATTATTTTCTTGTGTAACTACAGTTAATGCTTTACTTTGATGTTTTTGAGCATAGCTATAAGATGCTTGTAAAAGTCTTTTTCCAACATGCTTACCACGCGCCTTTGGGTGAACAGCAATAAGACCGATATCAGCAACGCCTGCCTTGAGCGACATACTAACAAAACCAATTAAATCATTGTTGATATAAGCTCCTATTACCTCAGCTTCTTTATCAATTAGTGTTTTTTCTATCCAGGCTTTATAAAGTCTTTCAAACTCCTTGTTTATAAAATTCTTATCCAATTTGAATCTGGAGTAAATACCACTCTCGAGCACCAAATACAATAAATTATCAGATAGTTCTGTGATTTTTTTTATTTCAACTTCATGGTTCCCAATCGTATCCGATTGAGGCAACACTTCTAAACTTGTTTTAATATTTTTTATAAATTCTATTTTGATGTCATATAAATTAGCGTTGAACGATTTAAGGTGCTCATCATCAATAATTTGTTCTGAAAAAATATACACTAAATCAAAATCAGTTGAGTTTAGAAGTTCAGTATTGATAATTGTTTCCTTGGGCAAATGCAGTTTTCCAATCTTGTATCCAAAAAAATTTGTATCCCAATCTAAACGTTGAATTTGAAGCATTTTTAATTGATTTCTTTCTCGATAATATAAATTGGCCTATTTTTTACACCTTCAAATATTTTTCCAATGTAAAGCCCTACAATTCCTAAAGTTGCCAATATTAAACCAGACAAAAACCAAATTGAAAAAATGATACTAGCATAGCCTGTTACAGCAAATCCAAAAAATATGGCTCTAAAAAACACATATATACCAAATAAAATAGCAAAGAAAGCCACATAAAAACCAAGTCGTACTGTTAAACGCATCGGCTTATCTGAGTTGGCAAGTATAATATCTAGCGCAAGTTTGGTTAGCTTTTTAAAACTGTAAGTAGATTTACCTTCGGCCCTGCTAGCATGCTCGATATTTACACTTGAAGATTTAAAACCCACCCATTTAACCATTGTAGGAAAAAATCTTATTTTATCTTGAATAAACTTTAGGTTATTGATCACCTTTTTACTGTAAACGCCAAAATTTGCTACCGTGGGATCAAACTCTAAGCCTGTAAGATACCCCAAAACTTTATGGAAAAGCTTTGAAGAAAGCTTTTTTAAAAAATTATCCTTTCTTTGATGCCTTCTACCATAAACAATATCAAACCCTTTTTGCGCTTCGTTTAGCATCTTATGTATCTCTTCAGGCTGGTCTTGCAAATCGCAATCCATTACCACCACCCAATCGCCATTACAATGATCAATACCCGCTGAAATGGCGTAATGCTGACCAAAATTTCTGCTTAATTTAATTCCTTTAACGAAAGGCTTTTTAGCAGCAATTTCTTCAATTTTTAACCAACTATTATCTGGACCGGCATCTTCAACGAGAATAACTTCAAAATCGTTGGTTATTTTAAGAACAGCTTGTTCTATTCTATCAACCAATTCCTCTAAAATATGCTCTGCTCGATATACCGGACTAACTATGCTTAACCTCATTAATTTAAAAAGTAGGTTTCAAAATTAATAAAACAAAAGCAATAAGCAAATTGGAGTGTTCAACAAGTAAAAAATTGAGCCTAGACTTAAAGCTTTATTTGAAATAAATTGATAAAAAAAGCGAGTTAAATGGAAAATTAAAATGCAGAATTATTATTACTTATTTTGTAAAAACCAAATAAGAACGCTCAGAATTCTTGAGGTTTCCTATCCAAAAATCTTTTTTTAATAAATCGCCAAAGCCCGGATTAGAAAACTTAACTGTTACCTTTTCTACCTTGGTAAATGTTTTCATAATTTCATCATAATTAACGGGCAAGTATTCTTCTGGTTCTGCCGTAACCATTATATTTACAGATGAGTCGTTCTTCAAATCTGTTAGCGTTTTTAACACATACAATTTATTAAGGTCATTTTGCAATTTATCCTTATAGTTTACATCATTGTACTTGTTTTGGAAATCCTTTTTATAAACCACCGGTGTGGTAATAATTTGAGGAGCATAATTTTTATATTTAAAATGAGTTTCTATAGATTGAAAAAACTCAACGCCTCCATATATAGCAATTTTACCTTCACTTTTTTCAACCAATTTATCAATTAAATTATTGAAAGCTGTTGCACGAGCTTCAAATTCATTGGCATTGATATATACTATTTTACTATTTCTAATTATTAAGGAAAAAACAAGTAAAAAGGCTATCCAATAACCTTTGGGATATTGCTTAAAATGCTCTAAGGCAATAACAATAAAAAATATAAAAATCAGTCCTGCTGGCATCATATAGCGCCCTTGAGAAAAGGAAATGATTACTTTGTTGTAAATAACCAATTGAGAAATAATCCAACCAAAACTAAAAATTAAGATTGGAACAATAGAACGAATATTATTCTTACGCAAAAAGTCAAAGGCGGCAATAATGACCAAAGGCATAAAAGCGATAAACCACTTAAAAATCCATGAGGTGTTGTTTACAACAGTGTCGAAAGTAGACAAGGGTTTTCCATAACTAAAAACAATACCTGAGCTTTTGATTGTGAGAAACAAACTGAGTACTAAAATTAAAAACGAAATGGCAATAATGTATACATATTTAATATTTTGGATAACGAATGATTTCCATTGATTTGTATCGATAAACAAAAAAGGGATAGCAAAGATTATTGGAAACAAAATAACATAACTCTCTTTGGAGAGAGCAGCTATAAAGCCGAAGATAATACTCCAATAAATATAAACATTCTTTTGATCTTTAATAAAGGAAACAACAAAGTAAATAGAAATTACTAAAAATAAATTACCTGTGCACTCACCTGAACTAAGTCGAAAAAAAATTTCAGCGTAGGTGTATCCTGAAATGTATATTAAAGCACCTAAGTAGGAATTAATTTTGGAAAATGAAGCTTTTACAAATAGCTTGTAAATAAAAAATGCAGTACTTAGGCCAAACAAGAAAACTGTCCAATGATGCATTGTTGGATTAATTCCAAAAATCTTTGCACGACCTACAATTACAATTAAATGAGTAACTAAAAGTCGGCCTTGGAAAATAAATTCTTCTACTGTATTAAAAAGAGTTTGAAGGTAGCTTGCTTCGGGACCAAATAAATGATTTGGGTTGGCCCAATAAAAATTATTATACTCATCTTCTACAGTAAAAGGGGCTTGAATAGCATTTTTAACCAGCACATAAAAAATCACAAACAATGTTGAAAATACTAAAGTATTTTCTTTTAATTTACTGTTATTCATAATTAAATGATTGTTTTTTTAATACTATTTTTGGGAGTATTCTATTAGCGCCTTTTCTAAACAAATCATTGCATTTTTTAGTGCCTCTAAATTAAGCACATAAGCAATTCTAACTTCATTTTTTCCACTACCTGGTGTAGAGTAAAAGCCAGTTGCTGGGGCAAGCATAATTGTTTGGTTTTGGTAACTAAAAGACTCTAATAACCATTGGCAAAACTTATCTGCATCATCAATTGGCAGACGTGCAATGCAATAAAAAGCTCCTTTAGGCATCGGACAAAAAACGCCAGGAATTTTATTTAGTGCTTCAATCACAAAATTTCTGCGTGCAGTGTATTCTTTGTTAACATTATCAAAATAAGATTGAGGTGTATCTATGGCAGCCTCTGCTCCTACTTGTCCGAAAGTAGGTGGGCTTAAACGTGCTTGAGCGAATTTAAGCGCTGCTTGCATTACCTCTGCATTTTTGGTAATTAATGCTCCAATTCTTGCTCCACAGGCGCTATAACGTTTTGAGATTGAATCTAAAAGTATAATATTATTATCAGCTCCTGTTAAGTGCATTACCGAAGTATACTCAGCACCATCATAACAAAACTCTTTGTATACTTCATCAGAAAACAAGAACAAATCATATTTTACCACCAGTTCCTTTAATAATTCTAGTTCTTCTTTCGAGTACAAATAACCTGTAGGATTGCCTGGATTACAAATCATTATTCCTTTTGTTTTAGGCGTAATTAATTTCTCAAATTCGGCAATTGGAGGCAATGCAAAACCATTTTCAATAACAGACTTAATTGGTTTTACAATTACATCTGCCTGACAAGAAAAACCATTATAATTCGCATAAAATGGTTCAGGAATCAACAGCTCATCACCACTGTTCAAACAGCTCATCAGCGCAATTTCGATAGCCTCGGAGCCACCACATGTAATTAAAATTTGTTCATGATTAACTTCAATACCATGCTTGTGATAATAACCAGCCAATTTTCTACGATAACTTTCCATACCTGCGCTGTGGCTATATTCAATTACTTTAGGAGCAAAATTTCGCACCGCTTCCAACATTACTTCTGGTGTTTCAATGTCGGGTTGCCCAATGTTTAAATGGTATATTTTAGTTCCTCTTGATTTTGCAGCCTCAGCATATGGCACCAATTTACGAATTGGTGAAGCTGGCATGTGAATCGCTTTTTCTGAAATTTTTGGCATAAAACGTAAATAATATTAAAAAAAATACCCTTGTCTTATTCAGACAAGGGTACAAATGTAATTAAATTTATAAATTAATGACCTGCTGGAGTAACTGTTGCTGGAGCAGCAGTTGGATCAGGCTTTACAACACCTTTAATACGTAATATTTTTGATGCTGTTTTTGCGTTTGAAGTAACGGTAATTGTTTTTTCGAAAGAACCAACTCTATCAGTAGCGTATTTTACATCAATAGTAGCAGTTGCACCTGGCTTGATTGGTTCTTTTGGCCATGTAGGAACGGTACAACCACATGAACCCTGGCAATTAGCAATTATAAGAGGCTCTTTACCAGTATTTTTAAACTTAAATTGACGGTTTCCATCGGCATTGTGCTCAATAGTACCATAATCGACTACTTCTGAATCGAAAGAAATTTCTGGTGCATTTGGATTAGCTGGCGCTGCAGTGTTGTCTTGAGCAAAAGCTCCGAAAGCTGCAGCAAATGCGATTGATAAGGTTAAGATTGCTTTTTTCATTTTTATTTGTTTTTAATTTAGGTTTGATTTATTTTATTTGAATTAATTATTTCATTTCTAATGGGGATCCAGCGCTTGGCTTTTTGGCTGGAAAAGTTTCTTCCACGGGTACATCATTAACCATACCTTTAATGGTAATAATTTTGTTGGCTGTTTGGGCATTACTTGTAATTGTAACAGTTTTTGTAAAAGCACCTACTCTTTTTGTATCATAGGTTACTTTTATTTTTGAACTTGCGCCTGGAGCTATTGGTTCTTTGGGCCATTCAGGCACTGTGCAACCGCATGATCCTTGAGCTTTTTCAATAATTAATGGTTCTTTGCCTGTGTTTTTGAAGGTAAAATCAAAAGTACCATTATCTCCTTTATTGATGGTACCAAAATCATGTAGATCTTTAACAAATGCTATTTCTGCATTGCTTGTTTTTGTGGCTGCGGCTTTTACTTCGCCTACTGTTGGAGCTTTTTTATCCTGTGCAAAGCTATTGAAGGAAGCTAGCGCCAGACCAACGATGAGTATTTTTATTTTCATGTTTAAAAATTTTACGAAACCAATTATCAGAAATCGTGCCATAAACTAAACTTTAATTGTTAAAATTAATTTAGATTTATAAATGGGCACTTTGTAATTCCATTTAAAAATAGCGCAAATAAAAATATAATTTGAAATTCTCTATACTACCTTTGCAAAAAAAATGAAATTAATTTTATGAAAAATGTTGTTTTTACAGTAGTAGTTTTGATTGGTGCAGGAATAGCCATTTATCTAGGTTTCATATCAAAATCTATAGATAAGCCACTTAGATATTTACCTTATTATGGCAATCATGATGTGAAGCCATCCTTAACAGGAAGTGGCGTTGATACTACTTATAAAGCCATAGCTGATTTTAGCTTTATAGATCAAAAAGGAAATATAGTAACACAAGATAATTTTAAGGATAAAATTTACGTAGCTGATTACTTCTTTTGCACTTGCCAGAGTATTTGCCCTATTATGAGTGTTCAAATGGAGCGTGTTGCAGCTACTTTTAAAGACGATGCAGACATTAAATTTATTTCGCACACTGTAAATCCCGAATATGATTCTGTAAATGTATTAGCTGATTATGCTGCTGCGCATCATGCAAGTTATGGTAAATGGTACCTGGTAACAGGCAATAAAAAAGAATTGTATGATTTAGCGCGCGAAAGCTACATGCTTGATGCCAGCGAGGGCGATGGTGGCGAAGAAGATTTTATACATACCCAAAATTTTGCCTTAATTGATAAGGAAAGACATATTAGAGGTTATTATGACGGTACCAATCCTAAAGAAATTGATCAGTTGATAAATGATATTAAATTATTGAAAAAAGAATACACCTCAAAATTAAGCAAATAAAAGATGCAAAAAACTACAGAGAGTAGCTCTAAATATAACCACCTAGAGCAAATGAGCGTTCATGAATTGCTCAGCAATATTAATAAGGAAGATCAATCAGTGGCACATGCTGTTGCCAAAGAAATTCCGTCTATTGAGAAAACAGTGGAAGCCATCGTAAAGAGTTTATCAAATGGAGGAAGGTTATTTTATATTGGAGCAGGAACCAGTGGAAGACTGGGCATTGTAGATGCATCTGAATGTCCGCCTACCTTTGGTGTACCTCAAGGATTAGTAAACGGCATTATTGCAGGTGGCGACAGTGCTATAAGAAAAGCAGTAGAGTTTGCAGAAGATAGTCTAGAACAAGGATGGCTTGATTTGCAGGCGCAGGATATAAATGAAAAAGATTTTGTGATTGGTATTGCTGCTTCGGGCTCAACACCTTATGTTATAGCGGCCGTAAAAAAATGCAAAGAACAAGGTATATTTACTGGATGTATTGTTTGTAATGAAGGAAGTGAGTTAGCCTCGGCAGTTGATTTCCCTATTACTGTTGTTGTTGGTCCTGAGTTTGTTACAGGAAGTACACGAATGAAAAGTGGCACTGCACAGAAGCTGGTGTTAAATATGCTTTCAACTGCAAGTATGATTAAAACAGGCAGAGTAAAAGGCAACAAAATGGTTGACATGCAATTGAGTAATAACAAGCTTGTTGACCGTGGAGTAAAAATGATTATGGATGAAACTAAGGCAGATTACACAACTGCAGATACACTTTTAAAGCAGCACGGAAGTGTTCGTAAAGCCATTGATGCCTATCAGAAAAGTTAATATTTTTTATGCAGGATATTGAACCATACTACAGCTGGCGACATCTTTACATAGCTTCAGAAGATAATTTATCGCCCTTTTACGACCGCAGTTACAACGAGTTTGAATACGATAAGCAAATTTATAATTTTTACATTCATCCCCAATGGGATGATATTGGTTCTGAAACATTATTTATTAAAATACTTTTTGTAAGTTATGATGTGGGCTTTGCCATTATTGAATTATTGGGCGAATGGAACGATTGTATTAATAATGATGTAATGGTTTTAAAACGTGAAATTATTGATTTATTGATAGCGGAAGGCATTAACAAATATATTTTGATTGGCGAAAATGTACTAAATTTTCATGCTTCAGATGAGAGTTATTATGAGGAATGGAATGAAGATATTGAAGATGGTTGGGTTGCTTTTTTAAATTTTAGAAAGCATGTGCTTACAGAATTTCAGCGCAGTAATATTGATTATTATATTTTGTTGGGGGGCAACATTAATGAATTGAGCTGGCGCACCTACGAGCCAAATGAACTTTATGAGAAGATTGATAATTTAGTGATGAAGCGTTTGGGTTGATTTTGAAAATTGTTTCTTAAAAAACACTTTTTAGGTTTGATTAAATAATTGTTTTTGTATATTTGCCGCGGGTAAGTCTTATACGACCAGCTCCTGCAGAACTCCCCCAGATTCGGAAGGAAGCAAGGGTAAGCGGTTGAGCGGTGCGATATAAGTAGCTTACCCATTTTTTTTGCAATCAACTTTTAACCACATATATTCTAACACATGAAGTTTTTTATTGATACAGCCAACCTTGCACAAATTAAAGAAGCCAATGATTTAGGCGTTTTAGATGGTGTAACTACTAATCCAAGCCTAATGGCTAAGGAAGGAATTAAAGGAACTGATAATATTTTAAAACATTATGTTGACATTTGTAATATAGTTGATGGAGATGTGAGTGCCGAAGTAATTGCCACTGATTACGAAGGTATTATTAAAGAAGGCACTAACTTGGCTGCACTTCACCCTAACATTGTGGTTAAAGTGCCAATGATTAAAGATGGTGTAAGAGCCATTAAATATTTTTCCTCAAAGGGAATCAGAACCAATTGTACTTTAGTATTTACTGCAGGTCAAGCTTTATTAGCTGCAAAAGCGGGTGCAACTTATGTTTCTCCTTTTATTGGTCGTTTAGATGATATTTCTTATGATGGCCTAGATTTGATTCAACAAATAGTATTGATTTTTGATAATTACGGCTACGAAACGCAGGTGTTGGCAGCTTCTATTCGTCATACTATGCATTTATTAAAGTGTGCAGAATTAGGCGCTGATGTTGCTACTTGTCCTTTAAACGTAATTACAGCTTTATTAAAACACCCTTTAACGGATAGTGGATTGGCTACTTTTTTAGCTGATCACGCTAAGGTAAATGGCTAAAATTTAAGTTTATAATTTCTTTTAATATCTTTACAGTTGAAGTTTTTTCAATTGTTATTTCACTATGGCCTTATCGGTTACGCATAAAAAGATTCTAAAGATTTTTATTGATGAGAAGTCTGAAGTTGATGATTTGATTGCCGTAGAAGAGCCTATGGAGCTCAGGTTAAATTACTTAGACGATGAAATTCCAACCGAAAAATCAATCAGTGTTACCATGCGAACTCCTGGTAATGATTTTGAATTAGCAGCAGGTTTCTTGTTTACCGAAGGCATATTACTTTCTCCAACAGACATACAAGAAGTAAATTATTGTAAAAAAGCACTTGCAGAAGAAAGCGAAAATGTTGTGAAAGTAATTTTAAAGAAGGATAGCCGCGCAAATTTATCGAGTGCAGAAAGGAATTTTTATATTTCTGGAAGTTGTGGTGTTTGTGGTAAAACTTCTATTGATGCAATAGCCCAAAGCTCTTGTTTCCAAATTGGTTTTGATTTTAGTATGAGCCAGGAACAAATATTTGGTTTAATAACACAAATGCAAGCTGCGCAAGTAAATTTTAAATATACAGGAGGTATTCATGCTTGTGCCTTATTTGACAAAGCAGGCAAAATTTTAATGGTTAGAGAAGATATAGGCCGACACAATGCACTTGATAAATTGATTGGTCATTTTGTGCTAAAAAATGAATTGCCCTTGCATAAAAATGTGTTGTTATTGAGTGGGCGTATTAGTTTTGAATTGATACAAAAAGCTGCCATGGCTGGTATTACCATTGTGTGTGGTGTGGGCGCACCTTCGAGCTTGGCCATTGATACAGCAGATAAATTAGGCATAACTTTGATTGGTTTTTTAAAAGCGCAATCGATGAATATTTACACACATGCAACAAGAATTAACTCATGAAATTAAGAATTAATCAACAATCGATTCGTTTGCGTTTGAGCCAAAATGATATTGCCAATTTGCGTTTAAACAGCACGGTAAGTGTTCCTTTATTTTGGGGTATAGAAGAAGATGATCTTTTGGTTTATAAACTTTCCATTGTTGAAGAAGGTGTTTCACAGGTGAAGATTAAGGCAGAGGAAATAAATGTAATGATATTAATAAATGCTATTGAAAATTGGTTAAAAAATGACGAAGTAGTGAGTTTTGAATGTAGCTTCCCCACATTATCGCAACCATTAAAAGTGCTGATTGAGCGCGATTTTAAATGTTTAACACCGCGAAAAGAAGATGAAGGAGATTTATTTGAGAATCCGAATGTGAAGTGTTGAAATTTTTGATTGGCTGATTAGCGAATTAGCTGATTAGCAGACGAGAGGATTAGCGGAGGAAATATAGTGAATTAGCTTTTTAGCCATTTTGTTTGTTACTTTATGTCGGAACAATGTTGATTTAGAGACGAATAAATTATTAATTGTTTTTCTTTCGATTAGATTTATACCGATTACACTTTCAATTTAGTCCAATTACGGCCCAGCCTTATTGTACTAGTTTCAATTTGTATCGGCATTAACCATTGTAAATTTATTAAACAGCTAGGGGCTAAACAGCTAGGGGCTATCTAATAAATACAATTGATATTACATAGATTCTGCAAAGTTTTTTATATTCATTGGCTAATTTGCTCATTAGCTAATTTTTTTAGCAATTTAGGGAATGACTGATTACCTTAGTAGCGCTTATTTTTATTAATGTCCACTGAAACATATTTTGCAGATGTAATTGTGCCGCTGGCTTTGCCACAGCTATATACCTACCGTGTGCCGCATGAGTGGAATACTGATGTAAAAGAAGGGCAGCGTGTGATTGTGCAATTTGGAAAAAACAAATTGTATACGGGTATTATACGAAAGCTACATCATACAGCTCCCTTGGCCTATGAGGCTAAGTACCTCGACAATATCTTAGATGATTTTTCGCTCATCAATGACAGGCAGTTTTACTTGTGGGATTGGATGGCTGAATACTATATGTGCAGTTCAGGTGAAATAATGCAGGCTGCATTACCAGCCGGTTTTAAGTTGGCAAGTACTTCAAAATTTATTTTAAATTTAAATATTAGCATTGATCATCAAGCCTTACATGATAAAGAATATTTATTAATTGAAGCCATTGAAAAGCGCAATGCTATTACGATTGATGAGGCTGCCGAAATTTTACAAATGAAGCATCCACACAAATATGTGAAGAGCCTGCTTGATAAAATGTATATTTTAATTGAAGAGGAACTTAAGGAAAAAGTAAAGCCACGTACCATTAGTTTAGTTGAATTAACTGACTTTGCCAGTGATGAAAAAAATTTGGAGGCTTTTGTTAATGAGATATCCTTAAAGAAGAAAACAGAGAACCAGCAAAAATTAATACTTACATTTTTAAAACTAACGCAGCATTTTCAAGGGCAAAAAAATAGCATTAAAAAAGAAGAATTGCTGCTACAAGCCGAAGTAAATGAAAGCACCTTAAAATCGTTGTTAAAAAAAAATATTTTACAAGTTGTAAAGCAAGAAGTATCTCGCTTTAATGAGGTGGGTGTTAATGAAGATGCATTGAAGGATTTAAATGATAGTCAACAAAAAGCCTTCGATAAAATTAATGATTTGTTTAGGCAAAAAAATGCGGTGCTATTGCAAGGCGTTACCTCTAGTGGTAAAACCGAAGTGTATATTAAATTAATGGAAGCAGCCATTGCAGAAGGAAAACAAGTACTTTATCTGTTGCCCGAAATTGCGCTTACTACACAAATTATTAATCGCTTACAAAAGGTATTTGGTAATCAAGTGGGTATTTATCACAGTAAGTTTAATGAAAGCGAGCGTGTTGAAGTTTGGAAAAACTTGATGCGTCCTGCAGATGACAAGAGTGACATGCCTCGGTTTAATATTGTGTTGGGCGTGCGCTCAGCCATATTTTTACCGTTCAATAATCTGGGGTTAATTATTGTTGATGAAGAACATGATTCTTCCTATAAACAAGTAGATCCTGCGCCACGTTATCAGGCGCGCGATTGTGCCCTGTACTTGGGAAAAATACATGATGCCAAAATTTTATTGGGTTCTGCTACCCCATCGGTTGAAACATTTTTCAATGCAAAAACGGGCAAGTTTGGCCATGTAGAAATGCGCGAACGCTTTGGTGGCATGTTGATGCCAATGATTGAAATTGCTGATACAAAAAAAGCAAAGGCTAATAAGTCGATGAAAACGCATTTTAGCAAGCAATTGCTTGATGGTATTGAAGAAGCGCTGAACAACAAAGAACAAGTTATTTTATTTCAAAATAGAAGAGGCTTTGCTCCCATGCTGCAGTGTGATACCTGCCATTGGACACCGATGTGTAAAAATTGCGATGTAAGTTTAACCTTTCACAAATCGTTAAACTTGTTGCGTTGCCACTATTGTGGATATAGTACCAAACCTATTGAAATTTGTCAGGCTTGTGGCTCTGATGAAATGAAAATGATTGGCTTTGGAACAGAAAAGATAGAAGAAGAATTGGCGGTATTTTTTCCGCAGGCGCGGATTAGTCGTATGGATTTGGACACCACCCGATCGCGCTATAGTTACAAGCAAATTATAAACGATTTTGAAGATCATAAAGTAGATATTTTAGTGGGCACACAAATGGTGACCAAGGGGCTCGATTTTAACCATGTGAGTTTAGTAGGTATAATTAATGCCGATAGCATGATGAGCTTTCCTGATTTTAGGGCGCATGAACGTGCTTTTCAATTGATGGCGCAGGTATCAGGTAGAGCAGGAAGAAAAAACAAGCAAGGCAAGGTAATTATTCAAACTTCGCAGGCCGGGCATTTTTTAATTAAACAGGTAGTTGAAAATAATTACCTTGAAGTTTTTGAGCAACAACTTGACGAAAGGCAGCAGTTTAAATACCCTCCATATTACAGATTGATAAGTATAACGATAAAACACAAAGATAAATTTTTGTTGGATCAAGCTTCCGCTGAGTTTGTTTCTATTCTTAAACAAAAGTTGGGCAGTCGTGTTTTGGGCCCTGAATATCCGGTGGTTGGGCGCATCAACAATTATTATTTAAAAAATATTTTAATTAAATTAGAGAAAGAGATATCGCCTTCTGTGATTAAAAAAGATATATTAAAAGACATTATAACACTAAGAAAAACGGAGTTATTTAAGCAAGTAAGGATTGCGTTGGATGTAGATCCAGGATAGTTAACTTTTAGAGGCAGTTGAAAGTGGGAAAGTTGAAAGTTGAATTATTACTTGGGCGCAACCTACCTTTTTAATTGGCATTATACACACTACAGGATCTCAATACAAAAAGGCAGGTCGGTTCATTCGCTGTATTTTTTGCTTGCTTTATCAATCACGATTTTATTTGAGGCTGCGTTTTTGCAAGCAAAAAGATGCCGCTTCTGCACCTTGCGCAGTTGGCTTTAAATACGCTTACGATAAATCAGTATTAGCAAATCATTATTAAACGAGGCTCTCCATTCTTTTCCTTGGGCGCACGATGAATACATGGTAACACCTCGCTTTCGGGATGCGCGGTAGAAAGGCGCCACAATAGCCCAACCCCCAAGCTAATTGGACTTGCGTTCTCTTTGGGCTGATAATGTAGATCAAAACAATTTTCATTTAAAAACAATTCAAAGCCATCATTTGAATTACCAAATTGCTTTTTAAGTTCATCACGAATTGATGCAATAAGCACCTTTTGTTCTGCCTGTTCATTTGGTAATATTTCGCTGGACGCACCATAGTAGGTGCATAAAAAAGTATCTGTGGGTATAGGCGAACTATCTACATGAAAAGAATAAACATCGGTTTGAACAATGGCCTTAGCATCATCTAGCTCATAACATTTAATCAAGTTTAAACTTGGCAAAGCACCATGCGCCTTCAGCAGGTGCAAATCTTGTAAAATAACTTCACGGGCAAGCTGCCCTTGATCACTTAGATCTAGTTTCAAAAGAGCTTCTTCATCAAGTTCTATGATATTTTCGACCAAATCAATCTTACCCACAATCTCAGCAAAATCACACTCTAAATCTCGCCTCCAACAAATGGCATTTATCTCGCCATGAAAAGGCGTAGCCACTAGCTCATGAAAATTAGAGACGTAAAGAATATTTTGATGCATGGCATGTTTACCTTTTGTCATTGCTGTTTAGCATATGATTGCAAAAAAGCAAATTGATTAATTTGACCATTCTTTTACATCTTTTTTGAAGGTTAAAATCAAATAAGTTAACAGAACTAAAAAATAACTTAAAATTAAATAGCTCCAACTGTCCATTTTCTCATTAGGATCTAAAATGCTATCAAAAGCAGCATAGCCCAGCCATAATAAGTTTGGCACTGACCAAAAATAAATAAAAAATGAAAATAATTTCCGACCTGTTTTTATCCGTTTATAAAACAAAAAGGTAAGTGGAATTAAAATAAATAAAACGATCACTAAATGCAGCATTGTACCAAAAAAAGCTAAAGCATTTAATTGTCCCTGCGCATAACAAGCGAATGGAATTGCATTAAAAATAATTAATAGCAATACGTTTTGTACATATTTTTTAAAATTCATTTTACACTAATATATTTGCCCACTGTATAGGTGATCAATATTTTTATTTGTTAAAAATATTTTGCCATTAAAAAAGTAAGCGTAAGAAATATAAACTCAAGCTTAAATAACTTTTGCATTACACCTCTACCGCTTTATACTTACCTTTGGTTTTTCTGATATTTACCGCAACTACTTTATACTCTGGGCATAGCGCATCACTGTCTGAAACGCTAGAAGTGATATCATTCATTTTAATTTCTGGAAAGTGAAAGGTAGATGATAAAATGCCTGGCCTAACCTCGGCTGTAATGCGCGCTTTAACATCTATTTTTCCGCGGGCAGAAGAAATACAAACCATATCGCCTTCTGCAATATTATGGTTACTAGCATCCTGTGGATTGATTAACAATACATCTTCGGTTATGATAAGTGCATTGTTGGTTCTGCGCGTCATGGTGCCGCAATTGTAATGCTCCAACTCACGATTTGTGGTAAGAATATATGGGAATTCACTTTTATTTTCTTCCAATTCTTTTGACTCACGCCAAGAGGCTTTTTCGAATTTACCTTTACCGCGTTTGAATGTATCGATATGTAAAATTTCTGTATCGCTACCATCAGGCAACACCGGCCATTGCTTACCATTGTCGCCTAACTCATCCCACTTTACGCCAGCAAAGAAAGGTACAATTTGTGCAATTTCTTGTAGAACACCCTCGGCCATATAATTTGGTTGAGGATAGCCCATGCGTTGCATTAATTCTACTACAATTTGACCATCGGGCTTTGTGCCTTCAATAGGCTCTACCACAGCTTTAACACGTTGAATTCTACGTTCGCCATTGGTAAAGGTTCCTGACTTTTCTAGGAAGGAAGAAGCAGGTAAAATGACATGTGCCAGCTTTGCTGTTTCGGTCATAAATATTTCTTGCACCACTAATAAATCTAAACTATTTAAAGCTTGTTTTACGTGATTTGTATTAGGATCTGTTTGTGCATTATCTTCGCCCATTAACCATAATGCTTTAAGCTTTCCACCAATTGCTGCATCATACATTTGTGGAATTTTATATCCAATATTTAAAGGAATTTTGGCATTGTAAAATTGCTCATAAGCCGCATGGTATTCAGGGTTGGTTACATCAAAATAACCTGCACCTTGGTGAGGCTGGCAACCCATATCTGCTGCACCTTGTACATTATTTTGTCCTCTTAATGGATTTACTCCTACTCCTCTTCTACCAATATTTCCGGTAATCATGGCTAAATCGGCAATCAACATTACGGTATAAGTGCCCTGTGAATGTTCGGTTACACCAAGTCCATGGAACGACATGGCATTTGGAGCTGAGGCATAAGCAATGGCCGCCTGTTGCACCAATTCTTTATCAACACCCGTAATAGCAGCATGTTCGTCCATGTTTAACGACATAACATGCGCTTTAAAATCTTCGTAACCTTCGGTTCTTTCTTCAATAAATTTTTTATCCTCGAGGCCTTCGGTCATGATGTAATAGAGCATCATATTTAAGATTGCCACATTGGTACCCGGCTTTAATTGCAGATGATATTTGGCATATTTAGCTAATTCTGTTTTGCGAGGATCAATCACTATGCCTGTTTTTTTCATCATCAATTGCTTGATTTTTGCGCCTGTTACAGGATGCGCATCGGTTGGATTAGCGCCAATAACCATGACACAATCTGTATGTTTTAAATCGATAATTGAATTAGTGGCTGCACCTGTTCCGAAAGTACGTTGCATACCAAGCGCTGTTGGCGAATGACAAACACGTGCACAACTATCAATGTTATTGGTACCAATTACAGCACGCATAAATTTTTGCATCAAATAATTTTCTTCATTGGTGCATCGTGCAGAAGAAATTCCTGCAATATAATCGGAACCAAAGTCTTTTTTAATACGGTTTAATTCATTGGCAATATAACTGTAAGCTTCGTCCCAAGTGGCTGGTACAAACTCGCCATTTCTTTTAATCAAAGGAGTTTTTAGTCTGTCGGGATGGTTGTAAAATGAAAATGCAAAGCGACCTTTTAAACAAGTATGTCCACCGTTAGCAGCTGCTTCGTAAGGTGCTTGTATCGATTTTATTTTTCCGCCAACTGTTGCAACTTCTAAGTTACAACCTACGCCACAATAAGTGCAAATGGTTCTTGTTTTTTTATCTACTTGAATAGATTTTGATTCAAAAATATCGGAGATAGCTGATGTTGGACATGCTTGCGCGCAAGCCCCGCAACTTACACAATCTGATTCTTTGAAATTTTCGTTATAACTTTTAATGATGTGACTATCGAAACCACGGCCAGCCATGTTCAACACAAACTCACCTTGCACTTCATCGCATGCACGCACACAACGAAAACAATTGATGCACTTCGAAAAATCGGAAGTCATGTAGGCGTGCGATAAATCTTTTTCTCTGTCGAGATGATTTTTCCCTTTTGGATAACGCACATCTCTTATGCCAACACGCGCGGCAACTTCTTGTAACTCGCAATTGTTGTTTACTTCGCAAGTTAAACAATCCAATGGATGATCGGTAAGCACCAATTCAATGATATTCTTTCTAAGATCTTGAATACGCTCTGAATCGGGATAAATATAAGAATTAGCCATTACAGGTGTATGGCAAGATGCTTGTGCTTTTGCAGGACCACCCGCACTTAATGAAACATCAACAGAACAAACACGGCAAGACCCAAAAGGATCTAAATTAGGAGCATCGCACAAGGTTGGCACTGCTTTTTTTCCAAAATTTCGCCTAATAAAAGTAATGATTGTTTCGCCTGGAATAATTTCATAGGGCTTATCGTTAATATAGGCAATAGAAGTTGAGCCATTCAAATGTTGAACACTTATATCTTCTTTTTTCACTCCTTGTAATGGTTTATTTTCCATTTTATAGTGTGTTAGCTTATGTTATTATTATTTGAAATAAGTTTGCAATTCATTATTAAAATACTGCAATGCATTTTTAACTGGCAGCGGCAAACCACCGCCTAAAGCGCAAAGCGAGCCTATTTCCATAGTTTGCAATAAATCGGCAAATAACTTTTTATCTATTTTATATTGTTCGTCAATGGCTTTGCCTAGCATTTCGGCACCTCTTGTGGAACCTAAGCGACAAGGAAAACATTTGCCACAACTTTCGTGTGCGGTAAATTGAAATAGGTGTTGTAAATAATCAATCATTGGAAATGCTTTTGGAATACAAACAAATGAGGCATGGCCTAATAAAAATCCATTTGCTGCAAATGAATCGAAATCAATACTTAAATCATTTATTTTATGCACAGGTACTAATCCACCTAATGGACCGCCTATGTGCATGGCTTTTACATCGGTTCTAAAGCCTTGCCCTAGTTCATTAATTACAAATGACAATGGCGTTCCCATATCTACTTCATAAATACCAGGTCGGTTAAAAAAGGAATCTAACGAAACCAATTTTGTGCCTGATGACTTTTGTGTTCCAACAGCTGCATAAGCTTTTCCTCCATTTTGAATAATGAAAGGTAAATTAGCTAGCGTTTCAACGTTATTCACTACAGTTGGTTTATTAAACAAGCCTTGTTGTGTAGGATAAGGAGGTCGCACGCGCACTTCAGGACGTTGCCCTTCGATAGAAGACAACAAAGCTGTTTCTTCGCCACAGATGTAAGCACCTTGTGCATGTATAACTTTAAAGTCGAAATTAAAAGTTGAGTTAAAAATATTATCGCCTAAATAGTTGCGTGATTTTAATTGTGTTATTGCTTCTTCAATAATTTTAATTGACTCCGGATATTCACCTCTAATGTACACTACACCTTTGCTTGCGCCGACCACAAATCCTGCAATCATCATACCCAATAATAAGGATAAAGGTCTTTGCTCCATGATATACTTATCTGAATAAGCACCTGGATCACCTTCATCGGCATTGCAAACAATAAATTTAGTAGGGTCGTTTACGTTTTTACATGACTCTAATTTAAAGCCCATAGAAAAGCCAGCTCCACCTCTACCTCTTAATCCTGAAGCTTTTATTTCATTCAATACAGCATCTTGTCCTTTTTTTAAGGCATCTCGCAATATATTAAAATAGCTTTCGATTGGCTCAACTGGCGCTGTTAGTATCGATTTTCCCTGGCATCCCACAAAATAATTTTCGGCAGAGTTGGCCTTTTTATCTTTAATATTTGAAAGGTTTTCAATGTCTTTTCCGGAGTAATTTTGGCCATCGTAAAAAAAAGCACTATTCTCGTGACAACGACCAAGGCAGCACATTTCGCCTATTTCTTCGGCTTTAAAATGGATGTTTAATTTTTCTTTCACATTGGCTTGCGTACCAGCAGTCATACAGGCCGAACCATTGCATAAATAAACTTTTTTTCCTTGATTTTCGGGTCGTAAAAAATCGTAAAAAGAAGTGGTTCCGTAAACTGTAGATTTACCCACCAAAAACTCGTTACGAATTTGCTCTAAGGATTCAGCATCAGGCGTACCAGTTTTTGCGGCTGCATTGCCAAGGGCTTCAAACAAATTTTTGTCTAACCCTTTTCTACCCGATAATTCACTTATATTTTTTGACATAAAGTATCATTTAAACTAGTAAGTAATGTTAAACAACTCGCAACACTACACACCATGAAGAGCGAATTTAGGAATAATAATTTATAAATAAAAGAAGGGGTAAAGGAAATAGTAAAGATGAAAATGTTTATAAGTTTAAACACTAACAATACCGATGTAAAACTATTAAAGGCCTAAATTTACATCACGGCATTAGTTGCAAAACTATACCGATATGGTATATGCAATAGTCCAATAAATTGCACTGTTAAAGCAACTCTAAAGGCATTATACAAGAAACAGACTGAACTAATTTTACCGAAATAATAGTATCACTTATTGAAACAACTTTCATCAATGCGCAATCAATTGAAAAAAAAGTTCATCAACATATCCACCGGGAATTCTGTTCCATTGCTGTTTATTGCCTGATTGAACAAATCCACATTTTGTAAAAAGATAAATGCTGGCTTTATTATCAGCATTGATATTACAATACAATTGATGCAAATGCAAAATAGAAAAACAATAATTACATAAAATTTCTAAAGCCTCCGAGGCGTATCCTTTGCCTCGGTGTTGTTCATCGGCAATTAAAATTCCTATTCCAGCACGTTGATTGTTGGGGTCAAAATCGAACAGATCAATACAACCTATTGGGCCATAATTAACAGTATTAATCATTAAACGCAATTGTTTTGTTACATAAATATCGTGCTTAGCATTTTCGATATATTCTTTTAAAATATGCTTTGAAAAAGGCACTAATGTGTTCGATAAATGCCATACAGCAGGGTTGTTTTCCCACTGATAAAGCATTTCAAGATCGTTTGGCTCAATAGCTCTTAATGATATTAACTGTCCTTTTAAATGCATTTTAACTAATTTAAACTGTATTTTATTTTAGGCTCTTTTTCAATAAACTGAATGATTTGTTCATCTAAACTTATTCTTGCTCTGGGCGATGAAAGCTCCACCTGCAACTCTTCTGCTGCATCTCTTATTTTGAATTGTAATGAACAGTTACCTGGATGACTTTTAATGAGCGTACTTAACTGATTTATAAAATCATCCGACAAATCGCTCATATTAATACTCAATTCAATTTTCTTGGTCATTTTTTCGCGTACATCAGATAAGAGCATCATGTTTAAAATGTTGAGTTTATAATTGCCCGGTTCATTGCGCCATTCATCTACTCTAACTTTAATATATACAAATAATCCTGCTTGCAAAAAGTAGCTTTTCCACTTTAAATAATCATCTCCAAAAAGGCTAATATCGAAATTTCCTGTTTGATCTTCAATTCCAAATCGGCCATATGGTTTTCCTATTTTATTCACCAAATGTGTTACATTTGAAACTACGGCACCTATAATCAATTCTTTTCCTTTAATTGCTGAAAAATCGTGTAATTCAACCACTTTGGAGCGACAATAGTTTCTAATTTCAAAGGCATAATCTTCTAAAGGATGCCCACTGATATACATACCAATAACTTCTTTTTCGCGACTCAATTGTTCTAAGTTACTCCAAGGTTCACAATAAGGTACAGCAGGTTCGGGCATATTTACTTCCGATTCTTCGCCAAACAGAGAAGCCTGCGCACTGTCTTTTTGCTCTTGTATATTTTGTCCGTATTTAATTACTTTTTCAAGAAATTGTATGTTATCATTTTTATCAGCAAAGAAATATTGTGCGCGGTGCACATTTGTAAATGAATCAAATGCACCGCCAAAAGCCAGCCCTTCGAACACACGCTTGTTGGCTGCTCTTAAATTAATTCTTCTACACATATCAAAGATAGAGGTATAGGGGCCATTTTCTTTTCTTTCGAGTACAATATTATCAACTGCAGCTTCTCCAACACCTTTTAAAGCACCCATACCAAAACGTATCTGACCTTTTTTATTTACAGTAAATTTGCGGGCACTTTCGTTAATATCAGGTCCAAGCACATTCATTCCCATTCTACGACATTCTTCCATAAAAAATGCAATTTGCTCTGTATTGATTTGAGCATTTAATACAGCAGCCATAAACTCGCCAGGATAATGCGCCTTTAAATAAGCAGTATGAAAAGCAACATAAGCATAACAAGTGGCATGCGACTTATTGAAAGCGTATGAAGCAAAGGCTTCCCAATCTACCCAAACTTTTTCGGCCACTTTTAAATCGTGACCATTTTTAGCGCAGCCTTCAATGAATTTACCTTTCATTTGCTGCAACACGTCCATTTGTTTTTTACCCATAGCTTTACGCAATACATCGGCATCGCCTTTGCTAAAGCTTGCCAATCGCTGCGAAAGCAACATTACCTGCTCCTGATAAATGGTAATACCATAGGTATCTGCCAACAAATCTTCTGTAACCGCAAAGTCGTATTTAATTTGCTGTAAGCCATGTTTACGCTTTACAAAATCTGGAATATAACCCATAGGACCTGGTCTGTACAGTGCCACCATGGCAATGATATCTTCAAACTTATCGGGCTTTAAATCCTTTAAATGTTTTTGCATCCCATCACTTTCAAACTGGAACACACTAACTGTTTCTCCGTTTTGAAAAATTTTATAACTCAAAGGATCGTCCAATGGAATTTCATCAGGAATAATTTTTACGCCATGATTTTCTTCAATTAAACTTACTGCATCATTAATAATACTTAATGTTTTTAAACCAAGAAAGTCCATTTTTAAGAGACCTGCAGATTCAATTACACTGCCATCCCATTGTGTTACCCAAAGGTCAGAATCTTTGGCCACACTTAAAGGCAAATGTTCCATTAAATCGCTAGGCGCAATAATCACAGCGGAAGCATGAATACCTGTATTTCTTACTGAACCTTCAAGATTTAAAGCTTCTTTTAAAACGGTTGATTTTAAACCTACGCCATCGTAAATGGCTTTAAGTTCTTTTACTTCATCAATGGCATCTTTTAATTTTGTACCTGGCTTATCTGGCACTAGTTTAGCTAATTCATTGCTTTCGTTCAATGGTAAATCTAAAGCACGCGCTACATCTTTGATGGCTGATTTGGCAGCCATAGTGCCATAATTAATAATTTGCGCTACTTGATTTTTGCCGTATTTATCAATCACATAGTTCATTACTTTTTCGCGTCCCACGTCATCAAAGTCCGTATCGATATCGGGCATGCTCTTACGCTCTGGATTTAAGAAACGCTCAAAGAGCAAATTGTATTTGATTGGATCAATATTTGTAATTCCAATGCAATAAGCTACTGCGGAGCCTGCCGCTGATCCTCTACCAGGTCCAATAAGCACTCCCATATCGCGACCAGCTTTTATAAAATCGGCTACAATTAGAAAGTAACCAGGAAAGCCCATACTTTTAATGGTAAATAACTCGAAGTTTAAACGCTCTTCAATTTCGCTGGTAACTTCTGAGTATCTTTTGTGCGCGCCTTCAAAGGTAAGATGTCTTAAGTATTCATCTGCATCAGTAAAGGGATCAGGCAGAGGAAAATTAGGCACTAAAATATCTCTGCTTAATTTTATTGTTTCTACTTTATCTACAATTTCGCCAGTATTATCAAGTGCTTCTGGAATATCACTAAAAATTTGGAGCATTTCGCTCTTCGTTTTAAAGTAAAACTGGTCATTAGGAAATCCAAAGCGGTAGCCCTTTCCGCCTTCCTCATCAGTTGCAATTGGTGTTGATTGTTTATCGCCAGTATTTACACAAAGTAATATATCATGCGCATTTGAGTCTTGCTGATCAACATAATGCGAATCGTTTGAAGCAATAATTTTAACATTATATTTTTTTGCGAAGCGCAATAATACTTGATTTACTTTTTCTTGATCTGGCAAACTATGGCGTTGAATTTCTACGTAATAATCTTCACCAAAAATATTGAGCCACCATTTAAAAATTTCTTCTGCTTCTTGTTCCGATTTATTTAAAATTGCCTGTGGTACTTCGGCTCCAAGACAACAAGTTGTGGCTATTAATCCTTTATGATATTTTAAAATAAGTTCTTTATCAACACGCGGCCATTTGCTGTATAGCCCTTCAATATAGCCTAATGAGCATAGTTTACTTAAGTTTTTATAGCCTTCAGCATTTTTTGCAAGTAGTAATTGATGGTATCTTTTATCTTTTGATTCTTTGGTGAACTGCTTTTTAAATCGGTCTTCCACCATATAAAACTCGCATCCTATGATGGGCTTTATATTTTGTTTTACAGCTTCTGATACAAATTTAAAAACACCAAACATATTTCCATGATCGGTAATTGCCATAGCACGCATATTGTCGTTTGTGGCTTTTTTGAGCATTTTTTTAATATCGGCTGCGCCATCTAAAAGACTAAACTGTGTGTGTACATGTAAGTGATTGAACTCCATTTTTTGAATTGTGTATGTGCGATTTACTGTTGGTAAATTTACACATCATTAAGGCCATAAATTGCAATGTTTATAATTATTGTTTTATGAACATTTTGTCTTTTTTTGTTTGATGAAAAGGAAAAAAGTGTATTAAAACAATCGTAGCTTTATTTAATTAGCCATTACCCAAGGTTGGCGTGGACGCCAAACCTTAGACAGAAAATTTCGTTCTTAAAATCAAATAAAATGTCAAATTTCCTCTATTTAAGGCAATAAACAAGCCATTTTGTCGCTTTTTATTGGTTAAAAGCGCCACCTTGTCACTAAAGTGCGCTCATTTTTGATTTGGTCTATGAATTGAAAACCTGATTCAAAAACAATTACTAACCATAAAAAAAAATAAAAAAATGACACTTATTAAATTTCAAAACCCAAAAGCAAATAGATTTTTTGAAACAGATACCATGTTCCCAGGTTTTGGTTCGGCATT
>CAIKXD010000231.1 GCA_903831265.1 uncultured Bacteroidota bacterium | reverse complement strand
GGCTTCTTTTGCAGTGTATGCGCTCACGAGTAAATAATTAATAGTCTATTTTTTAATTCGTTTTCATTTTAAATCAAATCAAGGGTTAACTTTAATGAAATTATCGGTGATCCCTTATGCTGCCTTTTGGAGTAAATATTTAAGAAAAAATCAATCATTAGAAGTGAAACTATTTTTATTTGTAAATTATTAAATAGCAGTATGCCAAATATCAAATTACCTTATTTTGGAATCCTTGATTCTCTTTTGCTGGAAGAATATTATCATGCTGAAGTGGATTTTAATGGCAGAAACATTCAAATAGATCTGAATTTTGAAAACGGCTCTATTGAGAAAAGCAGACTGGAGGCAGCCAAACAATTTATCGAAAACATACGAATTTATGATTTAAACAATCAAAAATATATACAAACTGATTTTGAAAATAAGGAAGGCGATACGGTAAAGTTTTACCTTAATAATCAAATAGAGGAATTGGCGGAAGATGATTTAGCTGAACTGATTGGATCCAATACTAAATCAGCCGATCAGCCAACATTGCTGTTGAAGAAACTGCATTTAGTGAGGGTTGGTTTGTATCCAGATAGTGAGGGTCAATTTGCCATCTTTGATTATACCATTGGAAAGGATCTGACGGATTATTTAGTTGTTATTAATACAGACGAAAATGGCAACTTAGATTATATGACAATGGAAAGCTGAAAAACAAAGGTTGGAACCGCCTCAAATTTCAACCCATCAATTTCTGATTATTAAACAATTACCAATGAAACATTCTGTAAAGAGTATTTACGCTTCAATTAATTTTCATTGGAAAACGGCATTCAAAAAAAAATACAAATAACCTTGATAGAAAATCCTAGCCCTTTACAAACAACAATACTAGCATCTTGGATGGGTAAAAGCCAATTGCACAAATAAAAAACAGGGATTATAAAATACAATCCCTGTTTTAATAGTTGAAAGAAAATACTATTTATTAATTTTTATTCTTCATTGCAATTGGAACCGAAGGACTAGAAACCCAATTAATGAATGTGGCAGCAAGATTATACAGGTAACCGTAAATAGCCAAGTTAATGTACATAAATACCAGCCCTAATATTACATTTATGTAAGCACCAACAACTCCATGAAGGTCACTTAGTTTCCAATGGAAGTCGCCAGCAAAATCAGTAGATGTTGGCATCGTATAGGAAGTAACACTGCCGATAAAATTAGCAGCAGCACCGAGGTGAGCTGCATTTAAAACAGCATTGAGTGCTTCTACCGGGAATGAATAAAGGGGCATTAATATATTAGATAAACTATTTCCTGGATTTGCACTATACAAGTTTGTGTCTAATACAAAGGAAAGCGTTAGGTTTATGGCAGCTACTAAACCAGCAATAGCTGTGATTTCACCTAACATCCGAATATTTGTTTTTACAAAATCATTAAAAACAAAACTTACCATACCGTTATGATTTTCGGACAGTTGTTCTCCTTTGCTTTTAATTATTTGCGCAATAGGAAAAGCTGCAACCATCAATATCAATAATGCAAAAACACTTCCTACTTTAGCCAGCATAGTATCTGCACTATCCGTAAAATAAGCAAATGCTGCTTTTAAAATACCTACTTCCATACTTACAAAAACAACAAGCGCAGCCCATGTGTAAATGGTTTTTACATAGCTTCTGATGCCATTTTGGGTATCAAAATTGTCTAATTCATTGTTCACTAATCCTTTAAAAATCTTTTGATTAAGAGAACCTGGTAATTCAAGTAATTGCTGGAATTTTTG
>CAIKXD010000230.1 GCA_903831265.1 uncultured Bacteroidota bacterium | reverse complement strand
TTCAATCTCAAGCACTTACTTCCATTTTGAATTTCAGAGTAGCTCGCTTTTTTTTAAATAAAAACACTTCGCGAGCACTTGACATTCTTGCAAAATTTGTTGACCAGCGATTCCTCTTGCGTAATTTGGGTTTAATAATCACAAAACATTTTGTGATAGTGTTGTAAAATTATGTTTTGCAAGCTTTTATATCCCGAATGTAAAAACCACTTTGTTTATTTAGCTTGCTTTCTTTAGAATAGGAAGGCTGTACGAATTGCATTTATTTTTTAGTTGAACTAAATTATAGATATGCAATGTTTAATACTTATGAAACTTGCAATCAGCACAATAAGACTTTGTCAAAATTGGACTAAATTGGAGTGAATTCGGTATTACTTTTAAATGCATAAATTGATTAAAAGTTCACTAACTGTATTTAGTGAAATATATCGAAACATCAATTTGATTGAAAAACTTGGAATAATTAATATTAGCCTACCACATACACAAGGGTTTCTATGGCATATTAAGCGGTAATTAATTGACTCAAATTGGTATAAATAAAAAAACCTGTATCAGTAATGATACAGGTTTTTTTATTTATTAAATAGTATTATTGGCTATTAAAACCTACTGGACTGCCAACTCGTGTCATTGCACATCGGAAACCTAACCAAGAAGTTGATTGTCTTTCATCAAGAAACCTTCTTGTGCCTGGATTCATCCAATAAGCTCTATCGTGCCAATTACCACCTTTAAATACATGGGCTTTATCGTTAATCATTGAAGTGATATCTGGACCAGCTTCTGCCATTTTCTTAGAAAAGTACATTCCGTTACTTTCTGGAGCAATTGCTTCACCATCACCCGTTGGAGCTGCAGGTGCTTCGCCACCTTCAGCGGGAGCTTCACCACCACCTTCTTCGGCAGCAGCGGCAGTTGCAAGTAAGCTTTTCCAATTTTCCTCATCAACCTGAGAAGAAAAATCACCATCTAAGAAATTAATATTATCCGAACGCTTGTAGTTTCTTCTCTCCGCAAGATTATCAGTTACAGGTTCTACATTTCTGTATTTGATATGACCTAAACTGTCTTTATCTGCAACTGCACCTTCTTCATTTAAAATTTTAGTTTGGAAAACATTTCCTCTAAAAGCTCTAAAATCTGATTTGTCATCATGACTTACAGAACGATATACATCCATTACCCATTCGCTTACATTACCAGCCATATTGTATAAACCATAATCATTTGGCCAATAAGATAAAACCGGAGCCGTGATGTCTGCATTGTCATTTAAGTTACCTGCAGTTCCCATGTTATCTCCTCTTCCTCTTTTAAAGTTAGCCATCATTTTACCGATATCTTGATCCATGTCATTTCTAACATAGTGACCATTCCATGGATACAACTTACGTTTAACAACATCCTCTTCTGTAGTATTGCCTATTAAAGAGTAGGCTGCAAATTCCCATTCAGCTTCTGTTGGAAGTCTGTAACGAGGAAGAATAATTCCATCTTCCATTCTTACCTTTCTTTCACCACTTCCTTTACTGTTTAAATCAGCTTTGTTTTTCTTAACAGTTCCTTCGTACTGACCTACAAGGTAGGCATCAGTATTAAAGTTGTTTTCGTTAACCCAATTATTAGGGTCAAATTCTAAAACACCTTCTCTAATTAAGATAAATTCATTTACACGATCGGTTCTCCAAGCACAAAAATCGTTAGCTTGTAACCAATTTACGCCCACCACAGGATACTCATGGTAAGCTGGATGGCGCAAATAATACTCTACATAAGGCTCATTAAAAGCCAATCTATCGCGCCAAACTAAGGTGTCAGGTAAAGCCTTTTTTAACACCTCTGTATAATCCGTTCCATAAACATTTCTGGTCCAAAATAAGTATTCTAGCCAGTCAATGTTTCTTACTTCGGTTTCATCCATATAAAAGGATGAAACAGTTACCCTTCTGGGTTGATTGTTCCAATCATACATAACGTCTTGTTCGATACGTCCCATTGAAAAAGTACCACCTTCAATAAGAACTAATCCAGGACCAGTTTCTTGCTCTTGATAAGGTACCTTTTCAAATCCTCCATTGTCGGGATTGTTATATTCCCAACCGGTAGAGTTAGAAGCAGGATTTGTACAAGATGCAGCCATAAGCATACTTCCTGCAGAAATAGCCATCATTAATTTCTTGCTTGTTTTCATTGTATTATTTAATGGTGAGCGTAAATTAATTTCCATTGAATTATTTAGAATGTAGGACAATTTATGGTATTAAACTTCTTTCTTTTTACTTTACATTTAAATGTAAATATCATTGATAATTCGTGAGATCCAGCAGATGCGTTACTTAACTTCGAAACAGTAACATCGTATGTATAACCAATCTTGAATTTATCCATTTTAAAACCTATTAAGGCAATAATCGCATCTTGATTTCTGTACCATAGTCCACCAACTAAGGGGCCTTTAGATACATACAATCCTAAGTTAAGCTGTTGAAAATTTGCTTGTTGTTGGTATACAATATTCGGAGAAATGGTCCAATCATTGAACTGGCTTAGCGGAATAACAGCACCAGCATGTGCAGTTATTTTCCTTGGCAATCTGCTTTTAGCAGCATTAGTAAAACCTTCATAAGGTTGGGTTAAATGGTGCACTGCCACACCACCAAAAAATTTATCGCTAAAAGCTAAGACTCCAGCTGAAAAATCTGCCACACCCCGACTGTTTAATATTGGTGCTTCGGCAGTTTTGTAAATAAATCCATTTCTATCGCTGATTTGATCGCCAAAAGTTAAACTGTTCCAATCTACCTTCTTCTGATAATAGGTAGCTTGCAGTCCTGCACGAATACTGAAAAATCTGTTCACCGGAAACTGATAAGAGTAAATTCCACTTGCACCCGTGGTAGTTAAGGCACCGGCACCAGCTCTATCATTCATTACCAAAACACCTAAGCCGCCATTCATATTATCAACGTGTTGATCGTAAGAAGCACTGTAGGTAACAAAATTGCCTGGTATTCCTGGCCATTGATTTCTATAGTTCATTACTACACGAGGGCAACGAGCGGTACCAGCAAAAGCCGGATTAAGATAGAGGGGATTTGCGTAAAACTGGCTAAATTGCGGGTCTTGGGCCATCACATCACTCGATAGAATGATGCAGGTTAAGCCTGTGAAAAGCAATCTAAACAACAAAGTTTTGTTCATTGGTAAACGATTAAAGCTACAATTATACATATTTTTTGAATGTAAAGTTACAAATGACTTGATTTTTTTTATTTCTGTTTTCATTTTAACAATTTTCTCAGAGGTTATTTTGACAATAATTAAATCTAATTTTCGTTATTTCGTCAACAATTTTCAACATTTGCTCTTGATTGAGCGTTTATAAAAAAAATTAACTGATCATGCATCTATATAGAAGAATTTTACCTTTAGTTTTACTAATGCTTACGCCATTTGGTGTAAAAACGTTTGCACAAATCAAAAAAGAAAATGTTAAAGCAATTGAAGCTAGCAGTAAAAGTGTTGAAACAAAACAAATCAATAAAAAATACGCTCAAACAAATAAAATTAATTGGGATGAACCAGGAATTTATGATGCAGAAGGTGTACAACAATCATATTTGAATTTTGAAGGGATTTCTTTTTCCAATACTAACGGATTGCCCTATTATTCGGCTAAAGCAAAATTGCCAGTTGGATATACCAACGGCAAGGTAAACATTGTAAATTTATCTTTTGAAGCTTTATCCACTCAGGAAGAGCTTATTGCCTCTAAATTTACCACGCTAACCAGTTCAATTGAAGTAAATACCAAGCAAGTATTTACTAAGAAAGTTGCCTCTTTGATGTATGATTTTGTCCCCTTACGTAAAAATCCATCTACGGGCAAAATAGAAAAATTAGTAGCATTTGATATTAGTATCAATCCAATTGAAAGTATAAAATCTTCGAACAGAGCAAATACTTATGCTTCATCATCGGTTTTAAAATCAGGTACTTGGTTTAAAGTTGGTATTACAAAAGATGGCATATATAAAATAGATTTTAATTACTTAAAAAACTTAGGCGCAAAACCAGAAGAAATAGACCCTAGAAACATTAAAGTTTATGGTAGTGGTGGGTTGCAACTTCCATTTTCGAACAGTGTATCCCGATTTGATGACCTAACTGAATGTGCAATTTATTTTGAAGGAGAGTCAGATGGGGTTTTTAATCAGAGCGACTTTGCCATCTTTTATGGCAAAGCACCAAATCTTTGGATCAATGATAACAGTTGTTTAGGTAAGACACATAAACTAAATGATTACACCGACACAAGTTATTATTTTATTAATGTTGATGGCAATGCAGGTAAACGTGTTAATCAGCAAACGTCAGTAACTCAAAATGCAACAGCTGTTGTTAATTCTTTTGACGATTTTGCCTTTTATGAAAATGAGGCTGTGAACGTTGTAAAAAGTGGTAGACAGTGGTTTGGAGAGAACTTTGATGTTGTTACTACCTACAGTTTCCCATTTAATTTTCCTAACATAGATTTTAATGCGCCATCGTATATCAAGGCACAAGTAGCAGCCAGATCGAATCCTGCAGCCACATTTAATGTTAACTGTGGATCTTCCAATTTTAATATTAGTCCTCCGCCGATTGCTTTGCAACCCTATTATGCCGATCCTGTAACTGTAGCAAATGGGTGTCAACAATTTGTTCCCAATGCTTCGCAATTAAATGTTGAAATAAAATTTACCAAATCTTCCTCTTTTAATAGTGGCTATGGTTTACTTGATTTTATTGAATTAAGGGTACGAAGACAATTAAAGATGGCAGGAAATGAAGTAACTTTTAGAGATTTAGTTTCGGCAGGAGCTGGGCAAATTGCTGAATTTAATGTTGCTGATGCATCTATAAGCACGCTTGTTTGGAATATCTCAGATTTGCAAAATGTGAAACAAATTCAAGGTGTATTAAATGGCAGTACCTTTACCTTTAGAGCCAATGCTGATACTGTAATTGATTACATCGCTTTTAATGCGGGAAGTAATGCTATTAAAGAGCCATTCAGCTTTGGAAGTGTTGAGAATCAGGACCTACATGGGTTAGGTTTTTATGATATGGTTATTGTTTCTCATCCGCTTTTTGTTGAGCAGTCGCAACGTTTAGCTGACCTTCATTTTGCCAACGATGGTCTAAAATCGTTGGTTGTTACTCCTCAAAAAATTTATAACGAATTTTCAAGTGGAAATCAAGATGCTACGGCTATAAAGCAATTTCTTATGATGTTTTATAACAGAGCGGTAACTGAACAAGAGCTACCCAAATACTTATTGTTGATGGGTGATGCTTCATTCAAAAATAAAGGGAGAAGCACAGTTGGAAATACAAACTTTGTGGTTTGCTATGAATCAGGTAATGGTATTTCATACATTAACTCCTATGTTTCTGATGATTATTTTGGTTTACTTGATGAGAGTGAGGGAGAAGGCTTAACGGAGCAAATGGATGTGGCAGTTGGAAGAATTCCTGTAAAATCAAAAGATGAAGCTAAGGCTGTTGTTGATAAAATATATGCCTACATGCAGCCACAGTCCATTGATATTGCTAACCCCTCATTTTGCGGTACTGCTGGGTCGGTATCAAATGGTGATTGGCGAAATGTAATTTGTTTTGTGGCTGATGATGAAGATAACAATTTACATTTTTCTCAATCGGAACGATTGGCCACCTACGTAGATACAACCTTTCATGATTACAACATCGATAAAATATATATTGATGCTTTTAAACAACAATCTGCTGCGGGAGGAGCTCGTTATCCTGATGTAAATACTGCTATCAATCAAAGAGTTGACAGAGGAGCCTTAATATTAAATTACACAGGTCATGGAGGCGAAACAGGATGGTCGCAAGAAAGAATTTTGGAGGTGAAAGATATCGAATCATGGAACAATGCAAACAGACTACCGCTATTTGTTACTGCAACATGTGAGTTTAGCAGGTTTGACGATCCGGGAAGAACATCTGCTGGTGAAGAAGTGATATTGAGACCAAACGGTGGAGGAATTGGTTTACTTACTACAACCAGATTGGCTTACGCTAACTTTAATGAAACCTTGAATAGAAATTTTTATCAAAGTGTTTTTGTTAGAGATAGTATTACAAAATTATTTCCTAGGGTTGGAGATGTATGTACCACAACCAAGAATAAAACTGCTGCTGTTAGCGCAGGGACAAGCAATCACAGAAATTTTTCACTATTATGTGATCCCGCAGTAAGGCTTAATTTTCCCGATTACAAAGTATATACGCAATCTATCAACGATCAGCCTGTTTCGTTTGGAGGCGACACCTTAAAATCGCTCACCAAAATTACGGTTAAGGGTTATGTGGCAAATCTGTCAGGAGCAAAACTAACGAGTTATAATGGTATTATTTTTCCGACAGTTTATGACAAAGAAACTAAATTGAAAACTTTGGCCAATGATGCACAGCTTTCGAGTGTGCAAAATTTTAAAATGAGAAAAAGCATTATGTATAGAGGAAAAGCCAGTGTTACTAATGGTGAATTTACCTTTTCGTTTGTGGTTCCTAAAGATATAGACTATTCATTTGGGCCAGGTAGAATTAGCTATTATGCTGCTGATGGTGTAAATGATGCCAATGGTTTTAATGAGAACTTTATTGTTGGTGGTACAAATCCAAATACTCCAATTGATGGCGAAGGACCTAAAATTGAATTATTTATGAACGATAATAAATTTGTGGCAGGTAGCATTACTAATGAAAGTCCTGATTTGTTTGGTGTTTTGTTTGATGATAACGGCATAAACACTGTAGGAAATGGAATTGGGCATGATTTAGTAGCTGTATTGGACGAAAACACCGAAAAGTCTATCATTTTAAATGATTTTTATCAATCTGATTTAAACTCTTATCAAAGTGGAATAGTGCGTTATCCCTTTAACAAGTTGAGTGATGGCCGACATACCCTTACTTTGCGTGCTTGGGATGTATATAACAATTCAAATACTGCCAATACAGATTTTGTTGTTTCCTCTTCGGCCAATTTAGCTTTGCAGCATGTTTTAAATTATCCCAATCCTTTTACTACTTATACAAAGTTTATGTTTGAGCACAATAAGCCATGCGAAACATTGGATGTAAGTATTCAGGTATTTACGGTATCAGGAAGGTTAGTAAAAACTTTAGAAACATTGGTTAAATGTGAAGGATTTAGATCTGAGCAAATCACCTGGGATGGATTAGATGATTTTGGCGACAGGATAGGGCGTGGTGTTTATGTTTACAGATTAAAAGTTACCGCACCTGATGGCTCATGGGCCGACAAGTATGAAAAATTAGTAGTTTTAAAATAAGTGAAGGTTTTATATCGTTTAATTTATAAATTTGCAGTCCTTTAAAGAAAATTTGATGAAAAAACATTTTTGGTTACAGGTCGTTTCTATTACATTATTTTTGATAACGAACCAAGCTAATGCACAAACAAGTTCTACAATAACCGGTCAGGAAGTAAAATTAAATACCATTACCACCTCGGTGCCTTTTTTATCCATAGGTCCAGACTCTAGGGCAGGAGGCATGGGCGATTGTGGAGCAGCCTCCACACCAGATGTAAACTCTATGCATTGGAATGCTGCTAAGTATGCATTTATAGAAAAGAAAACAGGATTTGCGCTTAACTACACTCCTTGGTTAAGAAGGTTGGTTCCAGATATCAACTTTTCTTATTTAAGTGCTTATCATAAGTTAGATAAGAATCAAGCCATCGCTGGATCTTTGCGTTATTTTTCTTTAGGAGATATTACCTTTACAGATATTAATGGTACTACAATTGGGCAATTTAGGCCAAATGAATTTGCAGTTGATTTGGCTTACAGTAGAAAGTTGAGTTCTAGATTTAGCACAGCACTTGCCTTACGTTATATTTTCTCTAATTTAACAAGTAATATTAATGTAGCTGGAGCAAATACTAAGCCAGGTCAAGCAGTTGCTGCTGATATTAGCGCATTTTACCAGAACAATGAATTAACTTTAGGAAGTAAAAAAGCAACTTATTCTTTTGGCGTAAACATGTCGAATTTGGGTTCAAAAATATCTTACAGTGAAACTGCAGTAAGAGATTTTATTCCGATGAATTTAAAAATTGGGAATAATTTAACCTTGGATTTAGATGATTACAACAAGCTATCTTTTATGGTAGATTTTAATAAATTGTTGGTTCCAACTCCTCCAGAAATATCAAGAGATTCGACAGGAAGTCCTGTTTATGGAGCAGATGGCACACTTCAGTTAAGTGCAGGAAAACCTTCAAATGTTGGCACTGTAGCAGGTTTAACGCAATCGTTTTATGATGCACCAGGTGGTTTTAATGAAGAGTTAAGAGAAGTAATGTGGGCAGTAGGTTTAGAATATTGGTACGATAATTTGTTTGCTTTTCGCACAGGTTATTTTCATGAGGCTGCTTCTAAAGGAAATAGACAATACTTCAACATTGGTGCTGGTTTAAGGTATAATGTTTTTGGTATTGACTTTGCTTATTTGATACCAACTGTTCAGCAAAATCCATTGCAAAATACACTTCGTTTCACGCTTACCTTCAATTTTGAATCCTCCCAAGGTGGAGCCAAAGAATCCCCTTCAAACTAATGCAACCTTTTAGAATTGGGTTTGGTTTTGATGTACATCAGTTAAGAGATGGGCATCCCTTTTGGTTAGCAGGCATTCAAGTTCCGCATTTTCAAGGCGCTTATGGGCATTCAGATGCTGATGTTGTGATTCATGCTATTTGTGATGCCTTATTAGGCGCTGCAGCGCTTGGTGATATTGGCAAACATTTTCCTGATACCGATATGCAATTTAAAGGTATTGATAGTAAAATTTTATTGAAAAAGGTAGTTGAATTATTGGGTCAGCATCATTATCAAATAGGAAATATAGATGTTACGTTGGTTTTAGAAAAGCCAAAAATTAAGCCCTTTATTGACCAAATGCAATCGACTTTGGCTCAGGTAATGGGTGTTCAAAATGATCAAGTATCTTTAAAAGCAACTACAAACGAAAAGATGGGCTTTGTAGGTCGCGAAGAGGGTGTGGCTGCCCATGCTGTGGCTTTAATTTACAAAAATAATTTGTTGGGTATTTAGGTTCTTTTTTTACCCACATTCTGCATTAGAAATCTGTACAATTACATTTTCCTTCAATCGAAAACAGTTTGGAGAGCATTTGATAATACAGTAAAATATTGTTGATTAATACCGATACAACTTGAAACTAGTACAATAATGCTTGGCCGCAATTGGACTAAATTGAAAGTGTAATCGGTATAACTTTATTACTGCATTTGTGCCAAACATCTTTCCGATCGGCTTTTAGCAATGTAAGATTTTAAATTCTTGGCATAATTTATAAATCACATTGGTATAACTTTTACTGCTTGGCAATTTGCGTTTATATTTTTTGCTCGGGTGATGTGCTATTTGAGTAGTTTTTTTTCTAAATTTATTTTGAAAAAATGTTATATTTTAAGATGCAATATATTGCCCTAAAGCCATCAATTGCACCAATTTTTTTGCCTTCTTCATAAGTTCTTCCATAATAAGAAATACCTACTTCGTAGATTCTAATTTTAGGCACTTTTGATATTTTTGCAGTAACTTCTGGTTCAAATCCAAAGCGTTTTTCTTTCAATTTTAGACTTTTAGCCATGTTCGCATCAAACAATTTGTAGCAAGTTTCCATATCTGTAAGATTAAGATTGGTGAACATATTACTTAAAAAAGTAAGAAATTTATTTCCTATGGTATGCCAAAAGAATAAAATTCTGTGCGGATTTCCACCCATAAATCTTGAACCATAAACAACATCAGCGTATCCATCAACTACTGGTTTAAGTAGGATGTTGAATTCTTCAGGATCATATTCTAAATCGGCATCTTGAACGATTAGAAATTCTCCTGTTGCTAATTCAATACCCTTATGAATTGCCGCTCCTTTTCCTTGATTAACTTGTTGATTGTGTAAACTTATTTGGATTTGATGACCGTATAATTTAATGTAATTTTCGATGGCTTCTTTGGTATTATCCTTTGATGCATCATTAACAATAATCACCTCTTTTTGAATACCATTAATAAGGATTACTTGGCGCACTTTATCAAGAATTAAGTGAATTGTTCTTCCTTCGTTATAGGCAGGAATTATTATAGATAGTTTTTTAATCATGGATGTTTTTTTTCGAGAACAAAAAAAGCAAAAATTGCTGAATAAACGCGCAATTAATTTTGAGTGCGTGCGAAATGCTTTTAATAAAATCGAATTTGTAAAATCGATTTTCAATTTACTATAATAATTAATACCAATTACACTTTCATTTTAGTCCAATTATGGCATAGGCTTTTTGTATTAATTTCTAGTAGTAACGCCATTAACCATTGCATGTTTATTTTTTAGTTGGCATAAAAAATAAATGCAATTGGTATAATCAAAATATTCAGTAATTTTAAACTTTATTTTGAAAGACTACTACAAAATACTTGATATAGATCGTAATTCAACAGAAATTGAAATCAAGCGCGCCTACCGCAGAATGGCGATGAAATACCATCCTGATGTAAATGATGATTTGGAAGCTACGGCAATATTTAAAGATGTAAATGAAGCTTACCGCACACTAGGGAATGCAGCAAAAAAGCGACACTACGATTTTTATTTTACTTCGGGTTCGGAAGTTAAATTGAATGAAAAATATCGACAGGACAAAGGCAGGAAGTATGGAACCGCCTACAGGAGTCAAAATAATAATACGCAGAATAGGGCCAAAACTAATTACAAAAAAAAGGAAGCACGACCTGATTTTAGCAAATTGGAAAATTGGATGTTTGCTAGTTTAGTCATCATAGGGCTGTTTGCTATTTTTCTTTCAATTCGTGATCTATATAACAGTGAAATTGAAGATCTAAATGCATTTACAGGTATTATTTTTGGCTTACTTTTTACTTTTTTATTACTTTATAGTTGGACTCAAATTTTTCGAAAGAAAAAAGAATAAAATCATATACTTAGTTATACAGAGTTGCCAATATATCTATGATTTCTGATTGAACAGCCACTCCTCTGTTTTTGGCATACCAAGCGTGTAATTTTTCTTTAATTTTCATCATTTCAAGCTTTTCTGCTTTTAAGTTGTTTATGAGCGCTGTGGCTTCTGATGGCCTTGGTCCCCACTGAGCCAATAAATTAAGACTACTGGCATCTAACATTAAAACCTTTGGAATAGATCTGCTGCCATTTGTTAAAAAAAGATCCATTAACTCCACATTTTCGTCTCTTAATAAGAGTTTGATTTTTATTTGGGGAAATTGTTTTTCAATCAAATGAAAAATTGGAATAGTTTGTGCGGCATCTCCACACCAACCTTCGGCCAGTATCAACCATATTTGTGGCTGCTTAATTAAATTTAGTTTAGTGCTTAAATCTTCAATTAGAGTAGTTGTTTTTTCCACTCTATTCATTCTATGAAGATTCAATTCTGAATATTGAAGTAGCTCCGCACTTTGGTTTGGGCCTGTTGATTTACCCTCTTTTAATAAACCTTCAATTAATTCTTTGTACGATTTATAGTCGAGTGCCTTATTGATTAATTCTGTTGACAGTATCATGTAGTTTTAATTTGGATTAGTTGCAAAAACAGTAGCTTCGGTAATAAAGCCTACATTTCGCATGGTTAACATAGCAATTACAAGATGGGCAATTTCTGTTGCTTCAAGTTTTGTATCATTGTGTGGTCTCTCTCCGCCAAGTGCCTTGTAGAATGGTGTTTGCACTTCGCTAGGGTTTACCAGCATAACTCTAATATTTGATTTGCGTAATTCTGCACGCCAGCATTCAGTCATCCCTTTTAAGGCAAACTTGCTAGCCACATAAGCTGTACCGCCCGAAAAACCTGAATTTCCAGCAGTGCTAGAGATGTTAATGATATTTCCAAAGTTGTTTTCAATGAAATGTTTGGCCGCCTCTCTTCCTGCAATCATTGCTCCAGTTACGTTAGTGGCTATAAGTTGTTCAAACACCTTGGTGTCTTGATCTTTTAATAGGCCAAAAGCACCATAGGCAGCATTGTTTATAAGTACGTTATAACCATTCATGCTAATTTTTGCTTGTTCAAAGGCCTTGATAACTTGGTTTTCATTACTTGCATCAGCAACAGCATAAAATGCGCCAATTTGCGCTGCTGCATTTTTAAGTTTTCCTTCATCGCGCCCTGTAATCATCACTTTAGCCCCTTTTTCGATAAGTTGTTTAGCAATTTCTAGCCCAATTCCAGAACTACCACCTGTTACTATTGCTTTAATTTCTTGTATATTCATTTTGTTTTAGTTATTAAGTGATAAAATCCCATTGGCAAAAGCAATAGCTGTTTTGTCTAATTGCTCATAGGTATGCGCTTGGCTCACAAAACCTACCTCGTACCCCGATGGGCCAAGATATATTCCATGTTCGAGCAAATAGGCATGCAATTGTCTAAAATACGACATGCTATTTGCATCTATTTCGTTAGCAGATTTAATGCTTTCTAATTTGGTAAAGGCAATCCAAAAAATACTTCCGATACTAAAAAACTTGAAAGGAACCTTTGAGTTTTTTGCTAGTTCTGATATTTTATTGATTAAATATTGGGTTTTAGTTTCTAAGTCAATATAGAAATTTGGTTTTAGGCAGGCACTAAGTTGCGCAATACCGGCTGCCATAGCAACAGGATTGCCGCTCAGTGTTCCGGCTTGATACATGGGGCCTTCGGGAGAAACTGTTGCCATAATTTCGTTTGAAGCTCCATAGGCTCCAACGGGCAGACCACCTCCAATAATTTTACCATAGGTAATGATATCTGGCTTTATGTTGTAGTATCCGGCAGCACCACAAAAACAAAGTCTAAATCCGCTAATTACTTCATCAAAAAGCAATAGCGTGTTATTGATTGTGCAAATTTCGCGTAAAAATAAAAGAAAATCTTTGTCTTGTAAGAGCAGGCCATTGTTAGCAGGAACAGGTTCTATGATGACACAAGCTATTTGATCTTTAAAAGAATTAAATGCCTCTTTTACTGCTTCTTTGTTATTTAAATCCACTACAATAGTTTCATTTACAAAGGCTTCGGGAACGCCAGCGGAGGATGTATTTCCAAATGTTACCAATCCTGAACCTGCTTTAACCAATAAAGAATCGCTATGACCATGATAGCAACCTTCAAATTTTAATATCTTATTTCTACCAGTGAATGCTCTTGCTAATCTTATAGCGCTCATTACCGCCTCTGTTCCAGAACTTACAAAGCGTATTTTTTCGATATAATTGTTTACAGTAAGTATAAGCTCTGCTAATTCATTTTCTAAGGCGGTAGGTGCGCCAAAAGAACTTCCATTTTTAACTGTTTCGGTAATTGCGTTTACTACTTTTTCATTGGCATGGCCTAAAATGAGAGGCCCCCAAGAACAACAGTAATCAATAAATTCATTATCATCAGCATCCCAAATGAGTGCATCTTTTCCTTTTTTTATAAAAAGGGGAGTGCCTCCAACAGAGCGGAAAGCGCGAACAGGACTGTTTACTCCACCCGGAAAATATGCTTTAGCTTTTAAAAATAATGATTCTGAATTAGTTCTATTCATAAAGGTTTAAATAATAGTTTCATAAAGTTGGATGCAAAGTTATATTTTTGGCGCGCTTTAAATGCCAACAATGTTACATTCAGAAAAATTAAACTTCATTTCTAACACAGTACCAAAATTATTGTTGCAGTTATCTGCCGAAGCAAAAGGGAAATGGGGTGTTTTAAATGCCCAACAAATGGTTGAACATTTGATCAATTCAGTTAGAAATGCAAATGGAAAAAGTATAGAAAAACTAATTACACCAATTGATAATTTAGAACGTGTGCGAAGTTTTATGCTTAGCGATAAACCCTTTAAAGAAAATACAAAAAATGTGCAAATGCCAGATATTCCGGCCCCAGCAGTAATGGAAAGTATGACACAAGCAATAGATCAATTGAGTATTGAATTGCAAGATTTTATAAAGGCTTTTGAAAATAATTCACTAGATACATTTACGAATCCTTTTTTTGGGGATTTAAATTTTGAACAGTGGACACATCTTTTGAACAAGCATTTTGAGCATCATTGTCGTCAATTTAATCTATTATAATTTAACTCCACTATGTCAAAAAGTAAAAAAAACGAAGTTATAGATTCATCATTATTGTTAGTAAAAGAAAGCACCTTGCCCAATTGT
>CAIKXD010000229.1 GCA_903831265.1 uncultured Bacteroidota bacterium | reverse complement strand
ATAACAACTACTACATTCCCGTCCGCCAAATGTTTAATATTATGCCACCCTGAATATTTAATACAAGGTGGAAATACGCAATTCGTAAAGACTGAAGGTGTGCCTTATGCTGCTGTATTTTTCGTGGATAAAAGCCTCTGGGCAGGAACAACAGAAGTTAAAATATACTATGATGGACTTGACCACTCTTATCCTATGGCTACAACAAGCCCCATACAAATAGACGAGTATGGCGCTTATTGGGATGAGAATTTAAACTTCTTTATGTTCTCTTTTCGTGCTAACGCTGATTTACATTCGAAATATATAATTGAACTCACTTTTGAGGACGTCTATTTTGCTGTTTTTACAGTCACCTGCAGAAATACAAACTATGACGGATATATCGATATAAGCGATGATGCAAACGCAATTTCATTATTGGGCTATTGGCCAGGCGCAGTGCTTACGCTAAACAACGAGCTTACAACTATTTGCGATATTTACGATGCAACTGTTTCCTCAAAACCAACCTACATCGGTTCAGTAAGCAGCGGACACTACTACACGCCCTATAATTATGATTATGAATATAAATTCAACTTGTCTGAATTTTTTCACAGATGCCTTGCACCTGAAACAATTAAATGGCTGGATTATTATGAATTGGGAATTATTTCCACATGTGAAAAAAGCATCAAAAGGTTTGACCTATACCTAAAAAATAACCTACAAGAACTTTATCCAGGTGGGTTGCATTTGCCTGGCTTTATTGTCGCAAGAGGTGGAACAACTAAAAGAGACTACTTGCGATACAATAAGCAGTATTTTGCCAACTACCCTGATGATGTAGTTTGGCAATTAAAAAACTATGTTACAAATGCCACAGACATTTTTTATACAGCCACAAAAAAACAAAAATTATACAGCAACTTTGTTACCTTAGGGACACATTTCGACCCTGATAATTACAAGATTTGGATTAATATATTTGATGTATATGATGCAACAGATAAATGGGCAATTGGTGAAAAATATTTAGAAAAGAATAGTAAATATACTATTGCATATAACTATATTGATGCTGATATAGAAGCAATTGCCACAATGCTTGGCTTAGGAGCAGTGAAGTCGTTTTATATTACAATAGAAAATCCAAGCACATATGCAGCTTATTTGGTGGACTTTCGATATTTGGTTGAGCAAACAGCAAAAGACCTCTTTTTTGTTTTTGAAAATAGCCTCGGTGGCTGGCAAACACTACGCACTTTTGGAGAAAATAAGTTCAGCATTGATATCACTAAAGCAGAATATCCAATCGAAAAAACTCAACTGCAAATCATAGAAGATTCCTACATGGTAGGAGAAACTATTTCTCACAGCCAGTACCGCGAAGCTTTCACAGGTTGGATTGATGGTGTAGATAAACATGGCTTGCTTGATTTCTTAAACAGCGAAAATGTATATATTCAAGATGATAGGCATGAAGCAATGCGACCAATCAAAATTCTTTCTGATCAATATACTATTGAAGAAAGAAACAACAATGGCATCTATCAATATGGTTACACCTTTAAATATATTGAAGCTGTCTCAAATAAACACATCACAGACATAATTGCATTATAATGAATTTCGTAACTATTCGTGTAAACAATACCATGATTGCTTTGAGCAAAAACTCAATTCAATTAGTGCTAAGAGGCTTTTCAATTGATAACACTATAATACTTGGCAGCTTCACCATGCCTTTAACTGCACCAGTATGCACCGAAAATGATAAAGTATTTAAACATCAATCTTTGTTGGAATCAACCGCCAATAATCCTATCATCGAAAATGCTGAACTGATTATTAACGATACTGTGATTGCAAAAGGCTTTTTACTTTTATTAAAAGCTACCAAATTTAAATATGAGTTTTCTTTTATCTATCAACCCATTTCAAATATATTTTTCAATCAGTCAATAAAAGAAATAGCGTTTCAAGATGCCTTGTTTTGGCAAAATAAATCTGCACCAGTAAGCTATGTTGAAACAATGGGTAGGTATAACGATGTTGTGACTGATGTAGTACGCTATGATAAAACAGAAAAACATACTTATGCTCTTTATCCTGTTAAATGCCCCTCATGGGACAAGCCTCCTGATGGGTTCTTTTCTGCAGGTTCTTACTTTGAATTTTCTTCTTATGATAGAAGATTAAACCTTTTTAATGGAGCACTGAATCAACTTGTAAGCAATTATTTAGAGGTTGATCAAACACATGATGGTTTTCAATCCAATCATGGTCTTTCCTATGACTACAATGCTCAATCCTTTAGTTTGCAAAAAATAATACCTTTTCTTTTTACAGCATTTGTACTGGAAACTTTATGGACTTCCCAATCTTGGAAAGTAAAAGGCGATTTATTTGAAGATGATAATTTTTTAAGAGATACTATTGTAAATAGTTACTCAAACGATTGGTATGACCATTGTGGCCCCATACGTTTCAATTTAAAACCCGCTACACCACTTGTTGTCGGAAGCAAATTGCCACTGTTTTGCTACTACCAATACGATAATTGGTGGAACAATCTTAATCAACAAGTGATATTCCCTAGCTCAATATTGGTCTATACAGGAAATGATTTCCCTGCCGTACAAACCCGCGTATATATTGAATTTTACTTTGATATGATTGTTACTGGTTACACTCTTTCTGTCGAAATACATGAAGATGGTAGTCCAACAAATTACTTTGGAACAGGAACAGGAAGCGGAAATAAACTTGTGGTTGACTTTGTTTCAACAGATGGTGTAACACAAGCCTGCAATGTGGACTACTATGCGTACTCATTAAAATTAAAAGCTACTACAATCCCAGCCCCTCAACTGGCTTCATTAAGTAGTATCAATGGCGTTTGGTTTCTTTGTACCACCGATGGCGCATACGATTATATAAACGTTCATAATCCTAATGTGTCTTATAAAAACCATTTGCCCGACATCACTAAAGGTGAATTTATTAAAACAATACTCACACGTTTCGGAGCAACACAACGATATGACTTCCTGACAAAAACAGTGTATTATGATAAACTGCATACATCAATAAGTAAAAATCAACAATCATTACTTAACGATAAAATTATACTCGATTCTTATGAAAAAGAATTGCAACAATTTCTAACGGAAACAAAGTATTCAAACACACATAAGTATGCTTACGACACTTCTGTGTTCACAATAGGTCAAGACAATCCATACACAGAAAGATTTCTACTTGATATTAATGCTTGTGTATTAAAATCAGAAATGCAAGGCACATACAGTAACCCTGTATTTGAGACCACCGGTGCTGGCAGCCAACTCGGCAGAGAACATTCAGAAGGATTGATATTTTTACACTACAAAGGTAAAAAGGTCGGCTCTGATGGTTTATATCCAGCTCCATACGCTTCTGCCTCCAACAAAATAAGTAATGGAACAATTTTCAATCAATATGATATGGCGCTAAGCTATATCATACCTCACTATTGGGCTGCTTATATTGCTGCACGCTCAAATGGCATACGCTTTCAAGCAATAATGAATGTAGCATTGCTAAAAACATTAAACATGTTTTTACCACAATTCATTAATTATCAAATTTACTTTCTAGAGGAAATCATTATTCAAATAGAGGAAAACAATATCGCTACCTGCGAAATCAAATGCTTCAAAATATGAATATAGAAAAAAGATTAGTCTTTATTCAAAGTGAACTTCGTTGGTGGACCAACTACGTTACAAAAGAACTTCGTGTATCAATTCAAAAGGAAGAATTAATCGACACGCGAGAACTACTTCGTAGCCTTTCTAAAGAAGTGGTAATGCGCACAAATTTACAGTCAGGGGTAGCCAAGATTATTTTCAACGATGTTGGCCGATTTGCCGACCAAGGCGCAGGTCGTGGGTATCTTAAAGGTATTCCTCTGCAAAACAATAGAAGTGCAAACAAAAAAGGAATAACTAAAAGACCTCCCATTAAATGGTACTCCAAAAATGCTTACGGCACGCTTAATCGCTTGATGTACAATTTTGCAACAAAATATTCCGATGCAATTATAGAGGGAACAAAGGATGTACTCGAAAATAAACTAAAAAATCAAAATCAACATGTCAACTAGAACAGACCGCGTACAACTCGAAGTTACTGCCAACGCAAACCCAGCACGTAAACAATTGGCACTGCTTGATGCAGAAGCGCAGAAATTGAAAAAAACAATGGCTGAAAATACCATAGGTACAAAAGCATTCGTAAAAGCAAATGAAAGTCTAAAGACTGTCAAAGCAGAAATGGAACGACTGCAAAATTCAATGAATATAAATGTAATGACACTTAAAGAGCTAAATTTAAAATTAGCATCACTTAAAGCTGCACATAAAAATATTGATCCATTAACGAATGCATTTAAAGAAAACGCGAAAGCAATTAAGGAAGTAACAGCAAGAAAAAAAGAACTCGAAACTGGTATGGGAGCCTTCGGGCAATCTTTAGCAAAGGTAAAAGACCAATTGATTGGACTTGGTGTGGTAGGGGCAATCACACTAGCATTTACAACTTTAACTAGTTACATTTCAAAAGTCATTGATGGTACAGCAAAGCTATCCGATGAACTAACTGAAATTGCACGTACAACAGGTTTATCCGCAGCAGGGGTAGCAAACTTAAACAAGCAACTTACGGAACTTGATACAAGAACTTCAAGCAGCGACCTTAGAAAAATAGCTGCCGTAGGTGGTCAATTTGGTATCGCAAGTAAAGACCTGGTAGGTTTCACCGAAGCAGTTGATAAAGTGAATATTGTAATGGGTGCAGAATTTGGTGATGTCGATAATCTTACTTCAAAAATTGCAGGACTTCGTAATGTTCTCGGTGGTACTAATAATATTTCAGATGATGTTCTCTCGCTCGCAAATGCAGAAGCTGTGCTCGCTCAAAATGGTATCGCAACCGCTGATGTCATTACAAACATTGCATCACGTATTGGAGGTTATGGAAGAAACGCAGGTTTATCTAGCGGACAGGTACTCGGACTCGCAGCAGCTACCCAAGAATTAAACATGGGTGCGGAAAGAGGCTCAACAGCTATTGTAAAAACACTACAAAAAATGTTAGTGAATTACGAAGAATTTGCTGTGGTAGCAGGTGAAAAAACCGAAGTATTCAAGGAATTACTAAATAAAGATTTATACGGTGCTTTCATAAAAGTCCTTGAAGGCTCACAAAAATTAGGTACTTCTTCAACGGCAGTAGCAGAAATGATTAAAGACCTAGAACTTTCTGGAGCTGGTGCCGCAGAAATGTTCAGCAAATTCGGAAATAATGCTGCCTTAGTAAACAAAAAAGTTGCACTCGCAACTGAATCTTTAAAAAGCCACAACACAATCAATGAACAATTTTCTTTAGCAAACAATAATGCCGCTGGCTCAATTGCCAAATTAGAAAAAGCTATGAACGCATGGTTGATGAATAATGCTTTCACAAGAATTATTCAAGATATCACTCTTGCATTTGCTAAATTAGTGATTGGCACGGATGAAGTAAAAGATGCCATTGATGCAGCTAATGTTGCAACAGAAAAATTCCAAAAACTAGAAACTAATGTTAATGAGCTTGTTACTGCCTATGAGACCTTGTCCAATAAAACAAACAGAAGCACAACAGAACAATTAGAGCTAAATAAAGTCATTAAAGAAATAGCAAGCATTATGCCAGGTGCAGTTACAGAATTTGATAGATATGGCAATGCAATTGACATAAATACAAATAGAATAAAAGGCTACGTTGAAGCAGAAAAAGCCAGACTTGCAATAGTTAACGCT
>CAIKXD010000228.1 GCA_903831265.1 uncultured Bacteroidota bacterium | reverse complement strand
GCCATAACAGCTCAAATCACCATAACCTAAATCATCTAAATATATCACTACTATATTAGGCTTTACACTTAATTTTTGTGCTTTACTTACGAAAATTCATGAAATGAGGAAAACCGCAAGCAGTAAAAATGATTTACATATTTTCCTCATCTTTTATTTTTTTCGCTTTTTTCGTTTTCTTAATAAGTGGAAATAAGTCTGACTCAATGCGTGCAGTTTTAGCTAATTCTAAAAATTCATTTTTAAGTTGAGGTAATGTAGCCGCTAAGTCATTTTTTTCATATGGATCTTTTACTAAATCGTAAATTTCGATAGACTGTTTTCGTGTCTCTTTATCGTATGATATAACAGCCTTCATATCACCTTTTCTAATACCCTGCGTTTGGTTTCGCTCCCAATACAGGTAATCATGTTCTTTTTGTGTTTTGGGCTTACCCAATAATGTTGGAAGCATTGAGATACCATCAATATCGTTTGGTGCTTTTACATTTACTAATTCAGCAACAGTGGGTAAAAAATCCCAAGCTGCAGAAATTAATGGTGATTTACTTCCTGCAACAATTTTTCCTTTCCAATAAGCAATCATTGGACTTTTTATTCCACCTTCATACATTTCGCTTTTGCGACCATGTAAATCGCCACCTGTTTTAAGATATTCGTCTTCATTCGGTCTAAGAGCTGTACCATTATCGCTCGTGAAAATGATTAATGTATTTTCCAATAAATTCAACGCCTTTAATTTCGCCATCAAATCCCCCACTTCTTTATCAAGACGAGCAGTCATTGATGCATATTTTGGTACAGAATAAGCTTCTGAGGTTGGATCGCCTTTGGGCATACCTGTTTTTTTAGTATAATAGTCTAGTATTGTATCGTCTGGTTGATCATAAGGATTATGAGGTAGTGTGGATGCGAAGTATAAAAAGAATGGCTTATTCTTGTTCTTGCCAATAAATTCTAATGCTTTCGCAGAAATAACATCTGCACTATATTCTTTAAAAGGAGGCTTCAAATTACCATACAAGGTTACAGAATCATCATTCTGTCGCATGTAATTTGAATAATAATGATGTGCATGTCGTTGACAATTATAACCATAAAATTGGTCGAACCCCTGTTTGTTTGGTGAACCTTCTGAACCAGGATATCCCAAACCCCATTTTCCAAAAGCTCCGGTAGTGTAACCAGCTTCTTTCAAAACTTCAGCAACAGTAACATCACTGCTTCGGATTGGCTCATTGCCTTCAAATGGCAATTCTTTATTATCTCTAATCCATGTATGACCAGTGTGTTTGCCTGTCATCAATGCAACTCTCGAAGGAGCACAAATATTAGAACCGCAGTAATGGTTTGAAAATACCATTCCTTCTTTTGCCAATCGGTCTAGATTTGGTGTTTCAATTACTTTACCACCATAACAACCAAGTTCAAAATATCCCATATCATCGGCCAGGATATATACGATGTTGGGTTTGTTATTCTTTTTCTTAGCTTTTTGACCATTTACATTTGTGCAAAAAAATAGCGTAAATAAAGCTGTAATTGGAATAAAATATTTTGTCATTTTCATGTATTTATTATTTCCCTTTTTTTAATTTTCGTTTTCCTTTTCAACCCAGTTTAGTGGCATTGGTACAGTGGGTTTGCCAAATTTTTCTAAGAATTTATTGAACATATCATAATATTTTTCTTTATACATTTTTTTCAGCTTCTCTTCACGTGCCTGAGGATAATAATCAAAAATATCACCTTGACCTAATGCTCTTGGATCCTTTTGTTTTAAAAGAACTTGATCCATTTGAACTTTTAAATTTTTTACTATGGTTGCATATTTTGGATTTGCTGCCAAATTATTTACACAGTCTGGATCTTTTTTAATGTCATATAGTTCATCTGAAGGACGTTTTCCGAATGAGAGCTGATAGTATTTGTAATCTGAATCATTTTCTTTTAGATTTGTTACATACGTTTTGGTAGGGGAATTGTCGCAATTGTTATAACCATATTCAGGATCACCTGCTGGCCATCGATTGGTTTTATAATTGTGAGCATACAAAAACTTATCGGTTCTAATTGCCCTAACTGGGTATCCAACTGCAATTTGATCGCCTTCAATTCGCCCCATATCGTGACGCTCTCTGCCAACTATTGAAAACGTTCTTGTTTTATCTATTAGTCCAGATTTGTTTGACAGCAAAACATTGAGAAAACTTTTACCGGTCATTTGAGCATGAGGTTTCAAACCAGCAGCTTCCATTATAGTTGGTGCAACATCTGGAAAATTAATAAAATCAGTCACAACCCTTCTCGATTTAATTTTATCTCCCCAACGAACTACAAAAGCCTCATGGAAAGCTTCATCATAAATTTGGCCTTTAACATGAGGAAATGCCATTCCCTGATCGGAGGTTGCGATAATAATTGTGTTGTCTAATAGTCCACGTTTAGCAAGTTCCTCTAAAGTTTTTCCTATTTGTTTGTCATGGTATTCTACTTCTACTGCATAGTCAGCTAGATCTCCTCTAACCAATTCATTATCGGGTAAAGATTCTTGAACAGAAATTTTACTAATATCCTTTTGTTCTTTTTTATGAGAGTCTTTTTCAAAAACACGGTGTGCCTCATGCGTTCCCAACCAAAAGCAGAAAGGCTTTGAACTGTCATTTTTATTCAGAAAATCAGCAAAATTAGCAACGTAATCCTTTTTACTTATCCCTTTATAAGGAGGATTGCAAGTGATAGAATTATATTCCCAACCAGCGGGGTTATGCTCACCATAAAAAACACCAGGCCCCCAACCCTTGCCAGTAAACCCAATAGTATATCCAGATTGCTCTAATAATTCTGGATAAAACTTCCATTTTTCTGGCATTACTGGAATATGATTTGCAGCTTCTTCAAGCTGCCAAGAGTAGCGACCAGTAAGAAAGCAAGCCCTTGATGGCGAACATTTTGGGTTACATACATAAGCATTGGTAAACAAAACGCCTTCTTTAGCAATTCTATCAAAATTGGGCGTTTTAATAAACTTATTGCCATACGCACCCATACTTGATATAGAAATATCGTCTCCCATAATAACTAATATATTAGGGCGTTTGTTTTGACTCAGACCTTCACTTATTGAGAAGAACGAAATAAAAAATAATACTAAACTAACTCTTGATATGGCAATTATTTTCATTGTAATTTTTTATTTAGGCTGTCGGAAAATACTGGTTTGTAATCATTAATTTCTTTTGTTAAATTTTAGATTGCTTAAACCATTTATTTCTTAAAATTTCTACACACTAGATGTTTCATTTTACAATTTTTGAAACTCTATAATTTTAACAGAATGTGCTGGTTGACTTAGTTTTAATTTATCTGAGACAATACTAAAGTTGTCTTTAGTCCATATTTCAGTCAATTTATATTTTGAACTACTTAATTCAAAATCGGTTTTAAGATTGTAGGTTTTAGTTACATCATTATCAAGCCAATTAAATACAGTAATGATGAGGCGATCTTTGGTTTCTAGTTTCCATATGGTTGGGATATCAACTCCTGTAAACAAATCAAGTGGAATTGCATGTACACCTAATTTATTTACTGCTATAATGTCTTTATTTTTCAATAATTCTAGCCTTTCAGCAGGTAATGATTCTACTTTATCACCAAAAAAGAAGAGGCCGCCCATAATGGCTTGCAATGTCATATGACATTTTGCTTCGTTAATGGCATATTGAGGTGATACAAAAAATGCATCTGGGTCAACAATTGCAATATTTTTATGGATGTAATAGTTTTGAGATACCGCTCTTGCAAAGCGGATTAATCCTTTTTCAACCTGATCATTTTCAATGGTGCCCAATGTTTTCCCATAGGTAATATTTGTATAAGGTTCCGCTTCTGATTTATAGCCTGGATGATTGATGTCGTTTCCAATACGGATGGCGTCATAACATTCTAATGCACCAAACACATAACCCATACTACGTGTAACAATTAAATTTTCGGGCAGTGCACTGCGAATAGCTCGAATGGTTTTATTGTGTGCTTGCATAAATGTCATGGTTGAATCGTAGCGTTTACCCTCTTCTAAACCACCATAGGTATGATCCCATTTCATAAATGAAGGTTTATAACCTTCTACAATCTGTTGATAACGCCCTGCCGAAAATCCTGGAACTGCTGGGTGGCTTCCATCTACATAAACTGTACCTGTTGTGGTTTCCATTTCATCATCACCTTTTGCAACTTTTTTGGTAACCGCTGGTTTTAAAATCCAATCAGGGTGTCGAGAAGTAATTGGATCAGTAGGATTTGTACGAAAAGGACTAACATGAAGCCCAAAATCAAGTCCTAAATCTGTAACATAATTTGATAAATAACGAATACCATGAGGGAATAAAGCATCATTTACTTTATATAATCCTGGGCTCGTCCACCAACCTCCATCAATTTGAATCTGTTTCCAACCGTATTCTTTTAAATTTTTGTTGATAAAATCAGCTGAAGTAAGAAATGATTTTTCTGTAATATTTCGACCATATGTGTGCCAAGAACTCCAACCAGCCTCTGGACTATGCATTGGCTTTCCTTTGCGTACGTTTTCACCCATAATCTTACCTGTTTCTAACAATATTTTAGTAGGTCGCTGATTTTCCCAAAAACCAACTAAGAATGCGTCTGTAGTAATTGTATTACCAGCAGGAACACATATTTTTTCTCTTTCAAAAATGGCACCACTTCGAGCAGAAACTTTTAGTTTGTTAAAGTCATTTTCAACAGGCAATTCCCATTTGAAATTATTAGGCCATAATTCACTTGCAATACTAGCAAATGAGAAGGCACAATTTTTTTTGTCATTAACCAACATACTGAGCCAAACGCCTGTATGGGCTTTGGAATAAGTACCTGATTTTGCTATTTTAGTATTTAATTGATAAGGATACATAATAGCACCTGTGTGAGGTGCTGAGGCACTTTCTGTAAAAATTAACCAGTCTTTGCTATTTCCTGGCAAAACAATATTCTCTTTGGCGGAATTAAATAATCTGATTCCACCCAATTTGAATTTTTCATTTGCTTTTAATGAAGCATTCATTACCAAATAAGGACGACCTTCCATCAATTCAAATTCTACAGTAAAATTAGAAATCAAAGGATGACCTTCGCAGATGAGGTATAGGTACTCAACTTTACCTGTATAATTATTTACTTCACTTAAACGAGTACCTTCTTTCTTCAACCATTTTATGCTTTTAAACTCACTTGCAGAAACCCACTTCTCATTGATTTCTATTTCAGGTGCAAGATTATTTATTTGTGCAAACTGATTATTCCATTGTATACTGTAAGATGCCTCGTTATTCTTATACTTAATTATGGGACTATTATTGGCAAGTACAAAAGATGCCATAAATACTAGACAGGCAAACAAAATATTTTTTTTCATTTCAATCGTATTTCTTTTTCAAATTGTATATTTAAAGTAAATGATTTGCCAATTGATATCGTCTCATTTACGTGCTGATTTGTTTCATTCGATAGATAAATAAGCTTTTAAATGCAGCCTTTTTCAATGAAATTTTCTATTCAAAACAAATTGATTAATAAGTGGCTTTTCTTAACAGCTTATAAGAGCAATTCAATTATGTTACCTGGTGTTATTAAGTGTATAAAAAATATCCTTTATCTGGAATAAAAGCCTAAATCACCATTGGTTTATTTATTTTATGCTTTAGTTTATACTAACTTATTTATCAGTATAAACATGTTAACTAAAGTTTCGAATTAAAAAGCACTTTATAAAGTAAACACAGTTTTTTGTAGCCCGTTCCAAATAAAGGATATTCTTAAAAAACTCACAAACTCATATTCAATATATCCCCATCTACTTATTCAATTAATATCTTAGAAGTATATCTAAATTCATTGCCAGTAACCGTTAAAATATAAAATCCTTTAGATATATTATATGGCAACAAAAGACTAGCTGAAGTAGATGTATTTTGAATTGGCAAATCTTTAGATAATACAATACTGCCTCCCAAACTTTGAACTTTTACCTGATAATTTCCTTTTTGTAAACTGTTTAATTGCATTTGTAGCGTTTTACTTTTAACAGGGTTTACCAAAGAAATTGCACTGCTATTTTTATTTTGTAGATTTATTTTTACAACAGAACTGAAAGAAATTTTATCGTCGTTATCTAATGCTTTTATACGATAAAATACAATTGCATCGGTTGAAATAGTTCTGTCAGTAAAGTCATATCTAGATTCTTGTAGATTCTTGGATGTTACAAAAAAGAGGTCACTAAAACGCACACCATCATTACTACGTTGAACATAATAACCTTTTACATTCAATTCGTTGTAGGTGTTCCATGTAACTTCTACAACTTTATTCTTAGCAGCCGCATAAACAGTTCCAAATTTTGTAGGTACAACACCTGCATTATCAAAAACAATATTATCGATGTAAATAGAATTAGTTGTGTCTAAAAGGGCTCCTTCTCTTCCTTGTAAAACCCAATTAGTTGGGTCTAATTTCGGAGTAGTCGCAGTATTAGTACCAGTTGTATTTGTATAAGTAGAATTTTGGAACACTACTACATCATTTACTGCGTAAGTCGATGTTGGTAACCAAGTATTTTGAACACTAAAACCGAACTCAGGTTGTTGATTACCATCCCCCCATGTGCTTAAATTAAAATCGTAGGTTTTATAAGTAGCATCAGATATTGTATACGTTTGATACGGGAAATAAGTTATACCACCGGCATTTAAACCAAATCTAGTGTTTGTAGAGCTGTTTTTTAAAGTAATGTGTGCATATTTATTTGTGCCATCAACCGTAAACGTACCAGCATTTAAAGCAACTTTAGAATCTGTAGTACTAGCAGCGATTGATGTCATTTTCAAAGTACCATTTGGCCCGTCGGTAGCTTGTATGGCTGTAACTCTGGTCAAAGTTGTGAACCCCTCTACATCTGCTGCAGTATTAAAATTAAACACGTTGCGTGTTGGTGCAACAAATTTAAATGGTCTTATATAATCAATCTCAATAGTTGGAGCAGGAGCTGCTGGTGTGTAGTTTGTCCCATTAGGACCAGTACCCGTTCTGAATTCTAAATAAATTTGAGTAATAGTTGAGGTATCAGCGACCCCACTAAGAACAACAACATAAGTTTTAAAAGTCGCGTCAGAAGTAGTGATATCTATACCTGGAACAATATTATTATTTAGGGCACCACCATTTACAGAAACGTGAAATCTTATAAAAGTTGCTAAGCTGTTATTTTTTAAACTAATCTCAAGGCGATTATTTGTAGCTATGGCAATACCTGCTGAAGGTTTATTAATATTAGGATTTCTTCCTGCAGAAGTAGCAGTAGTTTGTACTATTAAGGAAGTTCCAGATTGTGACACAGTAGTTGTAGAAGGAGTGACAACGTTTACTTGAGTCGTGGCTCCTACCCAACCTTCTGTATCGGATGCTGTGTTAAATTCCCAAGGACCTTGTGCGAAAGTGAAAAACGGAATAATAAATAACGATAAAGCAATAATTATTTTCATATAGCAAATTTTTTAGTTGACTTCTACAAAATTATATTGATGCTTGTACCTATAACTAGCAAAAAAGGTTCATTTATAGTGCGATTTTGTTTCAATAGATAATTTTACATCGTTTTTTGAGTAAAGTAGTTTCTATAATGTTATTTTTTTTATTGTAGTTCTTTTAGTGATGTATGTATTTTTGGTTCTTAACTGGGGTTTCCCTTAATAAAAAATAGAAAATATGGTGTATTTATTTTCGTTGTATGGTAACTTCGATACCATTAAATATGTCATCAACTTTATCTGTATTTACCAAAACAAAATCAGAACCTGATTTTCCACTATGGTCTAACAACATATCAGCAACATCTACAACCACGCTTTTCCATTTATTATCACCTTTCCCGTTTACCTCAATAGCCGTTTTCATTTCTTTCCCTTTGTTATACTTTAATGCCCAAGTAGAACCTGCATTTTTATCTAACCAGGTAATGGTAAATTTTAAACTTTGAGGTTTTGAGTTGGCAAACATTTCATCATCAAACTTAAAATACATCGTATTTTTTCCTGTAGCATTATCAAAAGAACGGGCAAATCGGTCGTATTTAGATGATTTCTCATCAATTGTTCCTCTAACTCTAAAAAGGCCTATAGAAGTTTCATTAGGAGTGATTTGTGTTAAAAATCGTTCGTAATTTCCATCTTCAATGTCCCAGCCTGCATCGTTATAGCCTTCTTGGCTATAGCGTTGATTTACCTGATTTAAATTAGCTGATATTACATCATCCATTTTTGCACCCCTAGTTTCGTACGCTTTACAAATTTTCACATATCTATCAAGATTTGATTGACTTGCCTTTCCAAATTCGCTTTCAGGAAATTTTACAATATCAGCTGCATCGAGCCCCTCGTGAAATACAGAAACTGCTGCCGTTGCAGTTGCAGGATACACCTGTTGTGCATATTTATTAAACATTTTAAAAATATCGCGAATGCCACTATTTGAATTACTATATTGAATTGCATTTTTTTGCATATTTGTAGATGATACGCCAGTATTAATACCACTTAGCGCTGCCCAATAAAACCCAACCTCTTTGTTGATAATAAATACCGATTTTTGCCATGAATTATCCATTTCAGAGGCAGAGAATAGCTTCATCCCCTTTGGATTTACCAAAAAGGGAAGCCATTTCTTTTTAAATGATTTTTCATCAGATAAATGATGGCCTCTATTATAAGCGCCACCTTTTATTCCGAAACCAATTTTAGGGTCAATTTTTGTCATTACCCAATTATAGACTTCCGGCTGTTTCTCAGGATCTACATTATTAAAAGTTAATACAATCTTACGATCGGCTACATCATTGAAATGCTTCTTAAATTGATTAAATGTTGTTAATCTAAATTCTTCCCATTGTTTTGTTGATATCGCATACTTTTTATCATCTGGTTTTCCTTTATAAGGAGATTCGTCGCCAGTTGCACCTGTTTTAACTTGTACAAATGCAATACTTTCAAACTTATTCTTAGGTTGATTTCTTAAAAAAAGGGAGAACTGCTCTATCAAATCGTAATAATACTTTATGTGCGTTTCATTTAAGTAAAATGGGTAGTTGGCAAACTTAATAGCATGTTTTTCAGGCTTATCACTAGTTACTTTTACTAAAGGCACACCGTTTTCATACAACCACAATGGCGCATCTGGACCAACATTAATACTTACTTTAACGATCTTATGATATTTAGTTGCTTTATCTAATACGTCTTGAAACATAGAGAAATCGAACTTACCTGGTCCTTTAGATTGAACTTCAGACCATTTTGCCGATACTTCTATACCCATCACAAAGTCTGCTTCTGGGTTATCATAATCACTTACTCCACCACCGCGATCCCAAGTCCCATAAGAAGTAATTGGAACAGCAATTTTTTGTGCAAAGAGTACATTATTAAAAATAAAAATTGCTAAGAAGACTAAACTGTAACTACTGACTTTTTTATTCATTTTAATTAATATTCAAATGATTATTAAACTATTTGATTTATTTTCTCGTGATGTCTACTTCTATTCCATTAAAAATATCATCAAAATTATCAGAATTTACCAACATGAAATCAGATTCAAATTTGCCGCTTTGGTTTAATACCATATCAGCAACATTAACAGTAACTGATTTCCATTGATTATCCCCTTTGCCTTTAATTTCTAAAGCATTTTTCAAACCTTTGCTATTTTTATATTGCAATGCCCAGGTAGAACCTGCGTTTTTATCTAACCAGATAATAGTAAATTTTAGACTTTGTGGTTTTGAATTGGCAAACATCGCATCATCAAACTTAAAATACATCGTATTTTTTCCTGTTTCCTTGTCAAACGAACGTGCAAAACGATCGTATTTAGATGAGTTCTTATCGATAGTGCCACGCACTCTAAAAAGACCAGTAGAAGTTTCGTCTGGCTTAATTTGTGTTAGAAAACGTTCAAAATTTCCTTCTGCAATATCCCACCCAACATCATTATAACCTATTTGCGACTCACGTTGTGCAACCTGCCCTTCTGAAAGTGCTTTTATATCATCAATTTGTGCACCCCTATTCTCATACGCTTTGCAAATTTTTAAGTACCGATCCATATTTCCTCTATTAGCTTTACCGTACTCAGTTTCTGGAAATTTTACAATGTCGGCAGCATTAAGTCCTTCATGAAATACAGAAACGGCAACAGTTGCAGTTGCAGGATATACTTGCTGGGCGTATCTATTGTACATTTTGAAAATATCTATAATCTCTTGGTGCTCAAGCGCATATTTTGTGGACCCCTTATTCATATTAGTTGACGATAGCCCTGTATTTATGGCCCCAAGTGCAGCCCAATAAAAACCAAGTTCTGTGTTAATATTGAATATTGGTTTATGCCATGATTCATCCATTTCTGAGGCTGAGAACAGCTTCAAACCTTTAGGGTTTATTAAATAAGGCGTCCATTGTTCTTTAAATGATTGCTCACCTGTTAAATGATGCCCTCTATTATAAGCACCTCCTTTAATACCAAAACCAATTTTTGGGTCTATTTGTGTCATCACCCAATTATTGGCTTCTGGTTGCTTAACAGGATCTACATTGTTAAACGTTAATACAATCTTACGATCTGATACATCATTAAAATACTTTTTAAATTGAGCAAAAGATTCTAACCGAAAGGCTTCCCAAGATTCATTTGGAATAATATAACTTTTGTCTATAGGGTCGCCTTTATAATCTTCTTCATCACCGGTAGAACCTGTTTTTACTTGTACAAAAGCGATACAGTCAAATTTATTTTGTGGCTGATTTCTCAAAAAAAGTGAGAATTGTTTAATCAACTCAAAATAATAGTTTTTGTAAGCTTGACTTAGGTAATAGGGATTAGAATTGGCATATTTATCGTTTTTGGGTTTATTACTTTTTACAATAACCAATGGAACACCATTATTATAAAGCCATAATGGAGCATCCCCTCCAACGTTGATGCTCATTTTAACAATTTTGTGATACTTTGCTGCTTTATTTAAAGTCTCCTGAAAAACCGAAAAGTCAAACTTTTCTGGTCCTTTTGGTTGAACATCAGCCCACCTTGCCGAGACTTCTATGCCCAACACAAAATCTGCTTTTGGATCTGAATAATCATCAATAGCACCACCACGATCCCAAATACCATATGTGTTTATTGGAACTGCTATTTTTTGTGCTTGTAGAACAGTTAATGAAATAAAAAATGAAGCTATTATTAAACAATATTTTAAATGTCTTCGTTTCATGTATTCTACTTAACTCATAATCCGTTTTATACTGTTGTTAGAAATATTAAGCGTAATCTATTTCATCAACTGATGTTATATCGAACTATTTAATAGACAAGTAATTTTGCGTCCTTATTATTTAAATTTTGCTAAACTGCTTTGTGATAACCTGTTGGTCTTTAAAATATATTTTTAAGTAATAAGAACCTTTTGCAAGAGACTTAACATTTAGAGTCAAATTTGATCCGGAAAATGTTTTTACAGCTTGTCCTACTGCAT
>CAIKXD010000227.1 GCA_903831265.1 uncultured Bacteroidota bacterium | reverse complement strand
ACAGAAATAATCACGGCTCAAGAGATACCAACTTATTTATTGCTGATTGGGTCGATTAAACCTAGATTTGGTGTTAGAAATTTACTCTCCTTCATTTTGCTTTAATTTAAAGCATTTACTTCCATTATTAATTTCAAAATAGTCTAAATTTCATTTTAATGTAAAACAGTTTGTGCACCTGATATTATTGTAATACCAATTGCATTTTTATTTATTTTATAATTCAAATTTCGAAAGTACAAAATCAATGAGCCAAAATTATAAACTAAGCAAAGAACGCAGTGCCGAATTGTTGCAAATTTTACAAACACGTTTCGAAAAAAACATCTTGCGCCACAAAGGTTTAGTTTGGGAAAAAATAAAAGCCAAACTCGAAAAAAATCCTGCAAAATTATGGTCGCTAAACCAAATGGAAGAAACAGATGGAGAGCCAGATGTGGTTGACTACGACAAACAAAATGATGCATATATTTTTTACGATTGTGCGGCCGAAAGTCCTAAAGCCAGAAGAAGTGTTTGCTATGATGTAGCTGCTTTAGAATCTCGAAAAGAATTTAAACCGAAGCACAGTGCGCAAGGCATGGCAGCTGATATGGGAATCGAAATTTTAAACGAAGAACAATACAGAGCGCTTCAAAAATTAGGAAAATTTGATACTAAAACATCATCATGGCTTAACACACCAAAAAAAATACGGGAATTAGGAGGCGCCATCTTTGGCGATTTTCGTTTCGACAACGTATTTATTTATCATAACGGAGCGGAGTCATATTACGGAGCACGAGGATTTAGAGGATATTTAAGGGTTTAGTGAATATTGATTAAAAAATAGCTAAGGTATGCTGTAAACACACAAGTATCTCAGAAACATAACAATTAGCCACGCACATGTGCTGTTAATTTGCTGCAACTTTTGGAAGTTTTGGCATAAAGAGCTTAAACCCAAATTCGCAAAGGTTTTACAATCATATTAAAATAAATATTTTTGAATCCATTTGCAATTTAAACCATAAATTTGTAAAGTGAATAACATTGAAAAAACGATACTCGATATTGAAGGCATGGATTGCTCTAGTTGCGCCCTCAGCATCGAAAAGAAATTAAATGAAAGAGGTTTAAAAAATGTTAGTGTAAGTTTTCCTAATGCTGAAGCTGTTTTTATTAACGATTCTAATTTAACACTTTCAAGTATTGTTACTGATATTGAAAGTTTAGGCTACAAAGTTTTAGTTGATAAAAACAATAGCAACCAAGCATGGTATAAAACCACTGCTGGAAGATTTTACCTAACACTCCCGTTCAGCGCAGTGCTCTTGCTTCACATGATTTTCCCGAATAGCTTTTTAGGCAATCATTGGGTTCAACTATTTTTGTGTTTACCTGTATTCATTATTGGATGGATTAGTTTTGGAAAAAGCAGCATTGCCTCAACACGCAATGCTACACCAAACATGGATGTACTAATATTATTGGGTTCCAGTGCTGCTTTTGTTTACAGTTTAATGGGCATGTTATTGATGCCGCATAGTCATCAAATGTTATTTTTTGAAACTACAAGTACCATTATTACATTAGTGCTACTGGGTAATTTAATTGAGCAACGTACCGTTCAACAAACCACTACTGCCATAAAAGATCTGGCGCAGCTTCAACCTCAAACAGCAAAAAAAGTATTTTTATTTTTAGGAGAAGAAAAAACAGAAAGTATCAATTTCAAAGAAATTAAACCAGGCGATATTTTATTAGTAAATACAGGTGATAAAATACCTGCAGATGGTGAAATTATTTGGGGACAAGGCACCGTAAATGAAAGTATGATTACAGGCGAAAACATGCCCGTAGAGCGTTTCATTAAAGGAATAGTATTGGCAGGTACTTTATTGGAACAAGGCACTTTTAAAATGCGTGTCACAAAAAGTAATCAAGATAGCGCATTAGCACATATTATTGCCCTTGTTAAAGAAGCTCAAAGAAATAAACCCGAGATACAAAAGTTGGGTGATAAAGTAAGTAGCATTTTTGTGCCTTCGGTAATACTAATTTCAATCATTACATTTTTGATTACTTATTTTGCCATTGAAAAAAGTTTTGCAACTAGTTTAATCAATGCCATTGCTGTATTGGTAATTTCTTGTCCTTGCGCCATGGGATTAGCGACACCAACTGCGGTAATGGCTGGTTTAGGAAGAGCCAGTAAAAATGGTATGTTAATTAAAGGAGCTACAACAATGGAAACATTATCAAAAGCAAAAGTTATTTTTTTTGATAAAACAGGTACGCTTACTAAAGGCAATTTTGTGATAGAAGATCTAAAATTATTTGGTGATATAGATGCCCAAGAAGTTAATGACATTGTGTTCAGCATGGAATCCCACAGCAGCCATCCTATTGCTAAAGCCTTGTGCGCCAATCTAAAAAATGAAACAACACAAAAAAAACTAACACAAATAATTGAACATAAAGGTTTGGGTTTAGAAGCAAATGATGAGTTTGGCAACAAGTATTTATTAGGCTCTAAAGCACTATTAAAGGAGAATAAAATTGTAACAGATGAAACTAATTATGATATTTATTTATGTTTGAATGGAAAGCTAAATGCAGCTTTCATGATTGCTGATGAAATAAAGGAAGATGCAAAATTGCTTATTAAAAAATTAAAAGAACTCAATTTTGAAGTGATACTATTGAGTGGCGATAAAAAAGAAAAATGTGAATCCGTTGCAGCAACCTTGGGCATACAAAAAGTTTACAGCGAACAATTACCTGCTCAAAAATTAGAAATTTTAAGTAATTACACTAAGCAACAAACCACAGTAATGGTGGGCGATGGCATCAATGATGCTCCTGCTTTAAGCGCTGCACATGTTGGAATTTCATTAAGCAGTGCTTCAGAAGCGGCTATCAATGCAGCACAAATTGTACTCATTAAACCTCAACAAATGATGGATGTATATGAAGTAATTAAATTGAGTAATGCAACCATGCTAACCATTAAACAAAATTTATTCTGGGCGTTTTTATATAACATTATTGCTATTCCAATTGCTGCCGCTGGTTTTTTAAGTCCAATGATTGGTGCACTAAGCATGGCTTTTAGCGATGTAATTGTAGTAGGTAATTCAATCCGTTTAAAATTTAGAAAAGTATAATATGCTCAACAAATTGTTCCGCCAAAGTTTAAAGCCTTTTAGCAGGGTATTTAATGAAAAAGCCTATAAGGAATGGTTGCGTTTATTTGATTTTTTTAAGAATGAGCAAATAAAATATCCAGTTGCAATAAAAGCCATGGGTTACAATTGGCAAGTGCATCATGGTGCTACTTTTTTAAATCAATTCGAAAGCATTTTTGTTGATCAAATTTATCAATTTAATTGCGATTCTAAAACCCCAATAATTATTGATTGTGGCGCAAATATGGGCACCTCAGTATTATATTTCAAATGGCTTTTTAAAGAGGCCAAAGTATATGCTTTTGAGCCTGACAAAAGTATTTTCGAAGTGTTAAATCACAATGTTTTAACTAACAAATTAAATCATGTACAAATCAATAACAAAGCCATTTGGATTGATAACCAAGACATGTTTTTTAATGCAAACAACGCACAATCGGGTAAGTTAATTCAAGATGAAAGTAGCATAAAAGTGGAATGTGTGCGCTTAAAAACTTTCATGCACGATTTCAAACATATTGACTTTTTAAAATTAGATATTGAAGGTGCCGAATTAGAAGTTTTACAGGACATTGCAGGCGAATTGCATCGTGTAAAGCACTTGTTTATTGAATATCATAGTGCCATTCATGAACCTCAAAAATTGTCTCATCTATTATCTATTTTAGAAAAAGAAGGATTCCGTTATTTTATTGGCGGCAACCCAAGCAAAAGCCCTTTTACCAATAGCGTAGTAGAAGAAGGCATGGATTTAACTTTAGATATTTTTGCCACTAAAATTTAAAGTAAAAAAGTATTCTTCATCTAGTTAAATTTATTTAAATTAGATCATACAATTATCTCCTATATAACCAGTAATAATTTTATTCTTTCAAATTGACTTAATTTTTCAAGATGAAAACTTTCAGTAAAACGAAGCAATAGCAGGCATTGCAGAGCATGGAATATAAAAATAATACATTTTGTAGAATATTTAGCAAATGCGAACAATGAGCTGCGGTGGCATCCAGGCGCACTAGTGCTTTGATGCCAATTGCCTTGTTTTATCGATTCCACAGATTTTTTTACTCACTAGCATAAGTTTTTTAATGGAGTTCATGGACTCGCTTTGCTCGGCTGCTTACTTTTTTTACGTAAAAAAAGTAAGTTTTGCCAGCACTTAAGCTGTTTAGAACTTCTTAATTTAATAGCAAAATGAGTTGGAAACTAATTTAAAATAGAACTAGAAAGATTCTAAACGTGGAATCAAACCAAATCCCCATAAACCTCCTCAATAACTTTCTCCTCATTCTCCCAACACAATACCTCACTCGCCACTTTAATATTCACCAACCAGTTTTTATAGTCTGCCTCATCAACATTTATGCGTTTAATAGCTGCAGCCACAGACTTTGCAGTTACTTCAGGCACTAAAATACCAAAAGGAAATTGCTGATGAATCTTTTCAATTTCCACTAATTTTGAAGCTATTACAGGCAAACCACACATAAAATAATCGAACAATTTATTAGGTAAACTGTAGCGATAATTTAAATTATTATCTTTATCTAAAGTAAGGCCCGCATCAGCGCAAGCAGTATAATTAAGCAAATCGCTGTAAGGCAATTTGGCCATAAAAATAACTTTCTCCTGCAATTTTAAATCAATCACCATTTGTTTTAAAATTGCAAAAGCATCGCCAGCACCAATAATATACAACAAGGTATTTTCAACAAACTGCATAGCCTCAACCGCTTCCTCTCCTCCCCTACTTACGTTGATTCCAGCCCCTTGCATGATGATTATTTTTTTATCCAGCGGTAAATTCAATTGCTTTCTCATCGCTGCTTTTGAATCAAATTGCAAATGACTTTTGCGGGGTACATTGCGCAACACGTTTAGTTTTACCTTGTACTTTTGCTCATAAATTTGAGCAATAGATGCATTTACCGTAAACACCTTTTTTAATTTTGGAAAAATAAATTGCTCTAGGCCTAACCATATTTTTTTCTTGATAGGATTGCCCTGCAATTCGGGCACTTCGGTGTAATACTCATGCGAATCATACACTAAAGGCAAGCCTTTAATTTTACTTACCAAATAATTGGGCAACAAGGTATCCAAATCATTGGCTACCAAAACATCGGCTTTTTTAAAAAGTAAAAACAAAAACAAACGTAAATGATACGCTGTATAAAAGGCAACACCTTTGGTAAAAAATAATTTCATGCGGTGGTGTTTAAATTGTGGCACTGGCAGGCTTCCTTTTAATAAACGTCCAACCAATATTACCTCAAAACCCATGTTGAGCAATGTCTGCGCAACTTTTTGCACCCTTTGATCGGTGGCTAAATCATTGGTAACACTTAATACAACTATTTTTTTCAAATCTTTCAATAATCTTACAAACGCTATTTTAATTCAATTATTATTCACACTTCTCAACATTGTTTACTTAATAACATCTTTTTAAAATATATTAAAAGTAATACACGTACATTATTTTTGTGAATGTGAATGCAATAATACAAAACCAATCCTTAAAAGCGTATAATACCTTTGGTATTGATGTAAATGCGCGCTATTTTGCTGAATTTAATAAAATTGAAACTTTAAGTGAAGTACTTGCCTCTGCTACGTTTCAACAAAACAAGCAGTTAATTTTAGGTGGTGGAAGTAATATTTTATTTACCAAAAACTTTGACGGTATTGTACTACACAATCTTTTAAAAGGTATTTCAAAAGTACAGGTAAGCGAGCACGACTATCATGTAAGCGCTGCCGCTGGCGAAGTGTGGCACGATTTAGTGTTGTATGCTATTACCAACAATTTAGGTGGCATAGAAAATTTAAGTTTAATACCTGGTTATGTAGGCGCAAGTCCAATGCAAAATATTGGCGCTTATGGGGTTGAGATTAAAGATATTTTTGTGAGCCTCAAGGCCATGGAAGTGGCTACAGGATTGATAAAAACATTTACCAAAGAGGAATGTGCTTTTGGTTATCGCGAAAGCTTTTTCAAAAGAGCCGGTAAAGGAAAATACATTATTTTAGAAGTTACTTTTCAATTAAGCACCAAACACCAGCTCAACACTAGTTATGGCGCTATTGAACAAGAATTGGCAAAAATGAATGCCGAGCCAAACATTAAAAACATTAGTCAGGCTGTAATTAACATAAGAAGCAGCAAATTACCCAATCCAAAAGAATTAGGCAATGCAGGCAGTTTTTTCAAAAATCCAACCATTACCATTGCCCATTATGAAACCTTAAAAAAGCAGTATCTTGACTTACCGGGTTATCCCATTAATGCTCAAAATATTAAAACAGCTGCAGGTTATTTAATTGAAAAATGTGGCTTAAAAGGATTTAGAAAAGAAGATGCAGGTGTGCATCAAATGCAAGCGCTTGTGCTTGTAAATTACGGCAAAGCCAGCGGCCATCAAATTTTTGATTTATCGAGTTTAGTGATCGAAAAAGTAAAAGAAAATTTTGGGATTGAATTGGAAAGAGAGGTGAATATTATTTGAGAAGTTCATCATTACCGCAAGCCTCTTACTATTTCATTTAAAAACAGGCCAATTGGGGCGATTGTATAAATACATATTTCTATTCTCCGCAAATATTGCGTCTAAAACAGGATTTATTCTCCGCATTAGCTAATTATATTCGCAAAAAATGCGGAGTAAATAGCCATTGTTCTCCGCATTTTTAAAACTGTTGAGCCAACATTTAAAAAGAAATCTGAATTTTACACGCCTAAAATTCAGTTATTCAATAAAAAGTGTTCATTTAAATTATTTACTTTTTTTTGTGATGTCATTAATTTTTTATTACTTGCACTGATTATAAACAATAGCCTTATGAATCATAAAAAATACCTGAAGCTTGCTTTAGTTGGTTTTGTTCTCTTTTCTGCAACAGCTGTTATTACCAGTTGTGGCGATCCAAAAAAAGTTGAAGAAACAGAAGAAGAGCCAGTTGATGCCGCAAAAGACAATTTAGTGAGCGTAAATGGAGAACTTTTTAGTATTCCATCTCCTCTTCAAACCAGCATTTTACTAAAAAGCAGTGGCGCTAATTATTCCAAAGACATCTTAAATTTAACAAGTCATTTACCTTCTTATTCTACCGAATATAAAAAAGCATTGAACCTTGGTGTTTATGGTGCCGATTTGGGTTATGTAATTATTTATGGCCAAACACAAGATGCACTTGGTTATTTAAATGCTTCCAAAAGATTGGCCGATGATATTAACGTTTCTGGAGCTTTTGATGCCAATTTAATGAAACGTTTCGAAAAAAACATGGGTAACAACGATTCGTTATTAGCTATTTTTACCTCTGGATACCGCGCTACCGATAGTTATTTGAAAAACAATGATAGAAACGCGGTGAGCGGAATGGTAATTACAGGCGGTTGGATAGAAAGCTTATATTTTACACTTAATATCTTAGATAAAGATTTTAAAAATAAAAACGTAATCATTCAGCGCGTTGGTGAGCAAAAAAACACATTAGATCATGTGATAAAATTATTAACTCCTTTCTATCAAAACCCAGATATGACAGAATTAACAGAGCTTACAGATGCGCTGTTAGAATTGTATCATGAGTTTGAAGACATTGAAGTAAAATACACTTTTGTGAAACCAACTACCGATGTGGCCAACAAAATAACTACCATCAACAGCAAAACAGACGTAAAAATTACTGATGAGCAACTTAAAAACATTACTGAAAAGTTAAGTGCTATCCGTCAAATGATTATTAACTAAGATATTACTTTAAACTCATTCGCTTATGATCCGTAAATTCACCATAGCCCTTGCCTTAATTGCAGCTTTTATTAGTGTTAGCAACAAAGCAGTAGCACAATGTGATACTGTTGCAAATGCATGTGTTAGACACATGACAAACAAATATATTAGTGACGGCCAACATTACCGAGCCTTATTGTTAGATAAAGAAATTGCCGAGTTTCAATCTACTTTTTATGGCGGAACCACATACCGTATTGCAGCATGCAGCGGTTTAGGTGATGGCAATATTGTTTTCAGAATATTTGATAAAGAGAGAAATTTATTATTCGATAACAGCGAACAAAAATACGCCCCTTATTGGGATTTTAAATTTGTTTCAACTTTAGATTGCACTATAGAAGCTCAAATTATTCCAAGTAAAGCCCCTAGCGGATGTGCTGTAATGATGATTAGCTTTAAGCAATAAATTTACTTTTACACATTAAAAAGACATTATCAGCAATGATTAATGTCTTTTTTTTTGTTTTTTAATGGTTATGATTAAGTTTACCTGTTCATTTAATTGAATGTAAAAACTACTATATATGAGTGAAAATATTCTCAGAGCACTAATGCAACTATTCGCTATCATCGCAAAGGTGGATGGCGTAAACGTGATAGGAAGAAACATCGTTCAATCATTTTTAAAGCAACAATTAAATCAAGAGTTAGTTGAACAATATTTAAAAGTGTTTGACGAACATATTGAATCAATACATAAACTCAGCAAAGGTGCTGATGCCACCAAAAAATTGTCGCTCAATTCGGTTAAAGTGCTGCGTATTTGTTCTGAAATAAATAAAGAATTGGCGCAACGCCAAAAAGTTGTTGTGCTTATTAGACTCATAGAGTTTATTAACTCAAATGAGACTGTAAGTGCCCAAGAGCTCGAGTTTGTTGATACTGTGGCCTCTACCTTTAATATTGATGAAGATGAGTACAAAATTTGTTTACAGTTTATCAATAGCAAAACTGCCTACGAATTTAGTTGCCCACAAATATTGGTGGTTGACAGTAAAAAACCTGAAAACTTAAAACAATCTAAATTTCATCGTAGCGAAACGCTTGCGGGCCAAATAGAAGTCCTTTATATACAAAGCGTAGCAATGTATGTTTTTAGGTACTTTGGCAATAGCGAGATTTATCTTAACGGACAAGAGGTAAAAGAAAATAGAGTTTATATTTTTACCCAAGGATCAAGCATTAGAAGTACAAGATTACAACCCATTTTTTATAGCGATGTGGTTGGAAGCTTTATGGCTAGCAACCAAAAAGCTAAATTGCAGTTTCAAGTTAAAGCACTCGAGTACCGCTTTAGGAGCGGAAAAACAGGTTTACATCCCTTAAATTTAAATGAAGAATCGGGTACTTTAATTGGCATTATGGGAGGCAGTGGCGCTGGAAAATCCACGGTGCTCAATGTGTTAAATGGTATGGAAATGCCCTACAAAGGCGAAGTACTAATTAATGGAATCAATATTCATACTGATAAAAATAAAATAGAGGGCGTTATTGGACACATTTCGCAAGATGACTTATTGATTGAAGAATTAACTGTTTTTCAAAACCTTTTTTATAATGCTAAATTGTGTTTTGCACAATATGATGAAGAGCGCATTAAACAAATGGTGCTTGATTTACTTTCGGACCTAGGCTTGAGCGAAACAGCCAATTTAAAAGTAGGCAGTCCTTTAGAAAAAACAATTAGCGGTGGACAAAGAAAAAGGCTAAATATAGGTTTAGAATTAATTCGCGAACCTTCGGTGCTTTATGTTGATGAGCCCACCTCTGGTTTATCATCGCGCGACAGCGAAAACATTATGGATTTGCTGAAAGAATTGGCTCTAAAAGGCAAACTCGTATTTGTGGTTATCCATCAGCCATCATCAGACATTTATAAAATGTTTGATAAATTATTAATTTTAGATTTAGGCGGTTATCCAATCTATTATGGCAATCCAGTAGAAGCTGTGATCTATTTTAAAAAACAAATTAACCATGCCAATGCCAACGAGAGCGAGTGCGTTACTTGCGGCAATGTTAATCCAGAACAAATTTTTAACATTATTGAAACCAAAGTTATTGATGAATATGGCAATGCCACACTCAATAGAAAGGTATCGCCAAAAGAATGGAACGATTACTATTTAAAAGAAATTGCCCCTCGTACAAACGAAACATATAAGGGAGAAATTCCTAAAAGTACCTTTAAAATTCCCAATAAAATTAATCAGTTTAAAGTGTTTATTACGCGTGATGTAATGAGCAAGTTAACCAACAAGCAATACCTTATTATTAACTTTTTTGAAACGCCAATATTGGCACTTATATTAAGTTATTTAGTTCGTTTTTATAATAATGATGCAACCTCTACCGGTTACAGCTATTCTCAAAATGAAAACATTCCGGCCTACATTTTAATGGCTGTTATTATTGCGCTATTTGTTGGCCTTACTGTTAGTGCCGAAGAAATTATTAAAGACCGCAGAATTTTAAAAAGAGAATCGTTTTTAAATTTAAGTAAAGGAAGCTACTTATTTAGCAAAGTGGCTATCATGTTTGTGTTGAGTGCTATACAAACGCTTACTTTTGTGTTAATAGGTAACACCATTTTAGGTATTGATGGTATGTTTGCCGATTACTGGTACATTTTATTTACCACCAGTTGCTTTGCCAACATGCTTGGCTTAAACATTTCAGCCAGTTTTAATTCGGCAGTTACTATTTATATTTTGATTCCATTTTTAATTATTCCACAATTATTATTAAGTGGTGTAATTGTAAAGTTCGATAAATTAAATCCTGCGGTGACCTCACAAACTAAAGTGCCAATTTGGGGCGAAATGATGGCTTCGCGCTGGGCATACGAAGCACTGGCCGTGAATCAGTTTATGAATAACGCGTTTGAAGCCAATTTTTATATCTTTGACAAAACCCTAAGCAAAGCCAATTTTAAAAAAGATTTTTACTTAGATCGCTTATTGGCTAAGGTTGATGATGCCGAAAATTTAATGCATGATGCCGCGCAAAAACAACAATATGAATATGATTTAAGACTGCTCCAAGGTGAAATTACCAAAGAGATGGCAATTGCTGTGAAGAAAACTACTATAAAACCTAAGTTTGATGATTTAGCACAACTTAATCCGGGTAGCTTTAACAAGCAAGTGGGTGCAAAAACAAAAACGTATTTAAAGGATTTAAAATTATACTATGTAAAAATGTTTAATCAAGCCAACGATAAGCGCGAAAAAGTGGTGAGCAAATTAAACAAACAGGGTAAAGATTATTTGGTGGAGTTACGCAAAAATAATGATAATGAAAATTTGAACGACCTGCTAAAAAATAAAAGAACGGCCGATCCATTTTTAGAAATTGATGAGAAGTTAATTCAAAAAACGGATCCTATTTTCTTAGACCCAGCGCAAGATGGACTTATTAGAGCACATTTCTTTGCACCAAGAAAAGCCCTGGCTGGCAATTATTATGATACCTTTTGGATCAACAGCTTTGTAATTTGGTTCATGAGTTTGGTGATGGCGATTACGCTTTACTTTGATGTACTCAAGAAGTTGTTGGACAGCATTGAAAAAGTATTTGGCAAGTTTGCTAAAAACAAAAGTTAATTTAAATAGTGCGCACAATTGCCTTTTACACGCCATCAAAATATCAAAATGTAATAGGCCAATTAATTAATAACCTGAGCAGGCAAGTGTCATCCAATATAACACATAACAAAACAACACCATTTTAAGTAAAGAAATTTGAACCAATAATTCAAAATTGTCACAACTTGCAAACTGTTTTCTGTATTTTTGACAAGGCAACATTTAAAAATGAATGTAGAAAATATTGAGCTAAAAAAACTTGGCAAAAGCGATTTGATTACCCTCGTTAACTGGGCGGCAATTGAAGGATGGAATCCCGGCAAAAATGATGTTGAAGTGTTTTGGAATACCGACCCAAATGGCTTTTATGGGTTTTATTATGACGATAAATTAATTGCTGGTGGCGCTATTATTTCATACAACAATGAATTTGGCTTTATGGGTTTATTTATTGTACACAAAGATTTTAGAAACCAAGGAATTGGAAATAAATTATGGCAGCTGAGAAGAGATTTACTAATCAATAGACTCAATTCAAGTGCATCAATAGGCATGGACGGGGTTGTTCAAATGCAAGCCTTTTATAATAAAGGTGGATTTAACCTGGCTTACAGGGACGAAAGGTACGAATTCAATAGTGCCACGATTCCATTTTCTACCGATGTTTCTATAATTCACAAAGCAGATTATGAAAATATAATGGCTTATGATGCTGCTTATTTTGGTTGCCGAAGAAGCATTTTTTTAGAAAATTGGTTGAGCATGCCCCAAAGTAAAGCTATTAAATACACTAAAGACAGCATTATTGTTGGTTATGCGGTAATTAGAAAAGCCGAAACGGGATATAAAATTGGGCCTCTTTTTGCAAACAATGAAAACATTGCCGAAGAATTATTTAAATCGTGCTTGAGCTTTGCTCCCAATGATTTGGTATTTCTTGACATTCCAACAACAAACAATAATGCCATTAACTTGGTAAAAAAATATAAAGGAAAATATGTTTTTGAATGCGGCAGAATGTACTATGGGACTGTTCCAAAAATTGATATAAATAACATTTACGGAATTACAACCTTTGAATTGGGTTAAAAAAGTTGATCAACAAAGAATTTTAGAATATAAAAAAGCAAAAGCCAAATGATGCGAAACTATTTATTAATTATAACACTATTAACTAATATGGGCCTAAAAAGTTACGACAAAACGGATGATTCGTTAACGCTTAAAAATGCAGAAAAAGGAGTTGAAGTGCTTCAACATTTACCCGCAAACGATGAAGGAAGAAAGCAAAACGCGTTGTATTTGCCACCAAGAAAAATAATAAATGAAGAGTTTAATTCGGTTCAACTAAATGATTTTATAAATAGCATGTACGATGTGATGGTTAAAAATGCTGGGGTTGGCATTGCTGCAAATCAATTAGGAAAAAGATTACAAATATTTATTATTGAAGCAAAAGCGGATAACCCTAGGTATAAAGTTTTAGGACCAATTGAAAAACAAATATTTATAAATCCAATAATTACAAAAGTTTCCTCGGCAAAGAAGAATTTTTGGCATGGTTGCCTCAGCGCTAAAGGCGAAAAAAGAGGCAATGTAGCAACGTATGAATGGATTGAATATCAATGTCAAAACCAAAAAGGAGAAATTAAAATTGGCAGATTAGATGGTTTTGCTGCTGTAATTTTTCAGCATGAATTTAAACACTTAATGAATGGAACCTATATGGATGTTGCCAAGCAATTTTTATCAAAAGACGAATTAGATATAAAAACAGCATCGGGAGCATTGCCATTTTTTGAGATCGCACCCGATACGCTACCTTTATTAATTAATGGTTACAATGTGGGCAAAACGCTAAATGAATATCATGCAAAATAAGAGCTAGCAATAGCTACTCCATGTTGGTATTATCACCAACATGCTAACTCTAAAACCTACTCCATGTTGGTGTTATCACCAACATGCTAACTCTAAAACCTACTCCATGTTGGTGTTATCACCAACATGCTAACTCTAAAACTACTCCATGTTGGTGTTATCACCAACATGCTAACTCTAAAACTACTCCATGTTGGTGTTATCACCAACATGCTAACTCTAAAACTCATGTTAAGAGCGCTCCCGTCAGCGGCCTATCGCAAGCATGCTGTTAGTGGCTGGTGCTTTCAATCATCGTCAATGCTTCCTTTGGACTCATTGATGGTATAGAACTTAATTTAAAATCCTTTGTGTCTCTTGTCACAATGCATTCAATTTTAGTTACACGCTTTGCACAGTTGTACTGAATCGAGTGCTCAAAATCTTTAAACTCCGATTTCAGAGATTTAAAAATTACCTCTTTAGTAACATCAACCATTTCTGTCCATTCTTGCAGCTCGTTCAATATTTTCATAGTATTGGAGTGACCTGTTGATTGTCTTAGAATGTAGTAAATGTTATTATAGGAAACTGCTGAAACATATATTGTCACTTTATTCTTAAAAGAATAATTGAAAAGTCTTGCTGCCTCAAGAGAAAATGGTTTTCTGTCGGCCAAAAAGTCTATGAGTACATTGGTGTCTAAAAATATATGTTTCATAATTTGTACTTTTTTGACAAGCTATCCTTTAATGCGCTGTTATATTCAAAATTTTCAGGTAGCTCAATTGAACCCATTAATTTTAATATTCGAGGGGAAATTGTCTCGTCCTTAGGTTCTCTCGATGTCAAGGTTTTTAAATAATTCTCTACTATGCCAGATAAACTTTTACCTGTATTTTTTGCGTATTTTTTCGCAACTTTAATTACAGAATCGTCAATAGTCAGCGTTAGTTTTGTTGTCATTATACGTGTATTTAAGATTACAATTATACGTATTAAATTTAAAGTGTCAAATTTTTTAATGTTCAACCGCACTTGCCACTAACTGTTGCTTAAGCCCTATTTGTATCAAATAATGTTTGCAATGAATAACTAATTTGTATTTAATACCTACTCCATGTTGGTGTTATCACGAACATGCTAACTCTAAAACCTACTCCATGTTAGTGTTACCACCAACATGCTAACTCTAAAACTCATGTTAAGGGCTCTCCCGTCAGCGTCCTAACGATTTGCATGCAAGCGTTTGCCGCGATACCGAAGCACTGAAATGCAAACCTATTACAAATTTATTAAAGAAATACGAACTTCCAAATTAGCACTGAAACAGCGGCTATCGCTAGCATGCTGTTATGGGCTGGTTTTATTCCTTTACAACCTTAAATGTCTGTTTCAAATTCTCTCCCACACTGAACAAATAAATACCATCTGATAAATTACCTAATTCAATAACTGTATTCTCAGAATTTATTTTTCCTGTTAAAACTAATTTACCTGTGTTGTCATAAACAATGTAAACAGATCCTAACAATTTCGAGTCTGTTTTTACGTTGGTTTGACTATTTGCCGGGTTAGGATAAACTGAAAATATATTACTACTACTACTTTCATTAATGCCTACAGTCTCACAACCTACTGAAGTTAGTAAACTAGCTCTGGGTGCAACCATAACTGTAGCTATAATTCTATCTTTCTGACCTTGTGTAAATCTATTTACTAAAGGGCAATAAGCCATATAATTATACCGGCTATTATCCCATACACCAAGCGAAGTACATGGATTAGTCAAACCACAATCGCCTTGTTTATGAGGTGGTGTATCGCATATATAATCACCATTGATAAGACAACTAGTGTCTACTGGACAAGAAACATTACCACCATCACCATTGAAGGTATGATAAAGAAAAAAACCATGCCCCATTTCATGAGGTAATGTCCCACTGTTACTTGTCATCGAAGTAGAAACAATTACTAATCCATCATAAAGTCCACCAACTGGATAAGATGCATAACCAACAAATGAACCATTACATATTTCGCTAACTACCCAAATATTATAATAGTCAGAAACAGGCCACCTACTTAAGTCTTTTATGGCAGTTGCAACTGCTCCGCTGCAGGGATTACCTGCTGGTGTTATTCCATTTGCTGAATAATTTGGAACACCTGAACCATCAACCCTGTTAATGCCGTTGGTTGAATTACCGTTTGGGTCTTTACTTGCAAGGCAAAATTCCAATTCAACATCAACGCCTAAACCGTTTACATTTCTAAAGCGGTCATTAAGTCCTGCAATAGCTTGTTGAATTTGAATATCCGTAATATTGGAACCTGTTCCAAGTGGCTCGCTTAAATGTATAACATGGACAACAACTGGAATGGTGTTTAGGGTAGATCTTAATTTATTATTTGCGTGATTTTGAGTAATGGCTTCAACTTGAGATTCAAGGTTAACGATTTGATTCCGATAAGCAGAATCGGTTTGCATTAGATCGTTATGTATGAAATCAGTAGCACATTGAGCACTTTGTCCCTTGCTCTGCATTTGAAAAAACAGAAGGGAAATTATTATTAGAATAAAATTTGTAGATTTTTTCATTTGATCTCTTATTATTGTCTTGCTCTTATGGCTTTTCGGTAACGCTCCGTTTATTAAAGTTGTTTCTGGTCTCAACTTTTTATTTTAGTTCTTGTCAATTGTAAATGCGTGATAAGAAATACAAAGTTAATATTTATTCGTGCCTTCTGCTGTGTCATTTTTTTTTTGCCCAACTGTTGTTTAAGCGCTATGTGTATCAAATAATGTTTGTAACAAATAATTACTGATCATATATTATACCAATTGTATTTATTAAATAGCCCAAAGCTGTTTAATAATTTTACAATGGTTAATGCCGATACAACTTGAAACTAGTACAATAAGGCTT
>CAIKXD010000226.1 GCA_903831265.1 uncultured Bacteroidota bacterium | reverse complement strand
AGCTCCTGGCAAAGGCGATACATAGGTAACTGGTCCACTCAATTCGATAGTGACTGTGCCTGTTGATATACTGGAATCGCAATCTAAATTATACCAGCTTTCGTTATTCGAAATATTGGTATACAAATAATGTATTTGACCAGGAAAAACTAAACCTTGTGCATGCACCGATTGCAAATTAATATCGTAGCCTGCTTCGCACATTAGTGCAAAATTAATATTACTGATGCTTTGATTTACAGAATCTAAAGTTACACTTTGCATATTTGTTTGGCCACACCCAAATAAAATAGGCAATTGGCCTGATTCAATTTTAACCTGATAGGCTCCGGGCTGCAGCGCATTAAATCCATAAACTCCATTGTAGGTGTATGTTTGAGCAACCACATTGTTTAAACTATCTAATAGTTTAACAGGAATATTATGAGTTCCTAAATCAGTATTTTCATAGCTGCAATTGTTATTAAGGTCGGTATAAATATTACCTGCAATGTTTACACCAACACAACTGTTGGGGTTATTGATGGGGTCATTATCAATACATAAAGGTAAACCCAAACTATACCATGTTTGGTTGGGAACGCAAGTGAGTGGGTTATTATAAATACCTGCATTTGGGCCAGTTACTTGGGGTAGGTGAGTCAAGCAAGTGATATTATTATATTCAATTTGAAATCTATCCATGACTGCAGGATACACGGGCAAACTTGTTAACTGATTATATCCACAAACTAATGTTGTTAAAGTGTTTGGCAGTGGCGGTAGGTAAGTCAATTGATTAGAAGGACAAAATAATGTTCCTAGTGCACTTGGTAATGCAGGCAGATTTGTTAATTGATTACCTCCACAATAAACCACCGCAACTGAACTTGGCAATGGAGGAATACTGGTTAATTGATTATCGTTGCAATAAAGCATTATTAAACTGTTTGGCAATGATGGTAATGAAGTTAATGAATTGAAACTACAATTTAAAAAATTTACGGGGCTTGGCAGTGATGGAAGATTAGTTAAAAAATTGTTTGAACAATTTAAATTATAGAAAAGATTTGGCAGTGTAGGCAAGCTAGTTAACTGATTAAAACGGCAATCTAATTGATACAAAGAGGCTGGTAATTGCGGAATGCTGGTTATTTGATTATACCCACATTGCAAGGACAGTAATGAAGCAGGCAACGATGGTAAAGCAGTTAATTGATTAAAGTAACAGCCTAAATTAATTAATGCAAATGGCAAAGTTGGGAGGCTGGTTAATTGATTATAATAACATTGCAACTCTTTTAAGGGACTGGGCAATGCTGGAAGATTGTTTAACTGATTATTATTGCATTTCAAAAAAGTTAATGTGCCAGGTAAGTTTGGTAAATTAGTCAACAAATTATTGTTGCATTTCAGACATTTTAAATTATCAAAATATTGTACCCCCGAGATACTTGAAATATTCAAAAAGCTAACATCAACTGTATCTTCAGTTATAATCAGAGCGCAGGTTGTATCCAATTGATTACCGCTCATGCAGCTTGGATATTCTTGTATGAGCCATGTTGCAAAGTTTGCATCGGGTATAGTAACATACTGTGCTTTTGCAGGAAAAAAGTGTAAAAAAAGGATAAAAAGGAGTAAGGAAAGATTTTTCATGAGGCTCAATTTTAAATCAAATATATGAAATGTTTGGTCTGTAAGCTAAATTTTGGGGGTCATTAAAACCCTTTAAACAACTTGCCATTGATGTATACCTGCTCAATTAAATTACTGCCAAAAGCATAGGGTAAATAAGCCATAGATGGTATTTCTTTGGTGATCACAAAATTGGCTTTTTTGCCTATTGTAATCGAACCATAATCGTTGATTAAACCCATGGCGTAAGCTCCATTTAAAGTAGAAGCATTTATTGTTTGCTCAGGAGTTAAACCATATTGAATACAAGCAATAGCATTCATTAAATTTAAATTGCCACTCGGACTGCTTCCCGGATTAAAATCGCTTGCAATAGCTAAAGGTAATCCAGCTTGTATCATTTTTTTTGCTGGTGGGTTTGGTAAACTTAAAAAGAAGGCAGCTCCGGGTAAAATTACTGGCATGGTATCACTACCTAGCAGTGCAGCAATTTCTTCGTCGCCAACATACTCTAAATGATCAACACTAATGGCATCGGCCTTCACTCCTGCTAACACACCGCCCGAATTACTTAATTGCTCGGCATGCACCTTTGCCGCAATACCATATTGCTTAGCTGCTTTTAAAATAAGTAAGGTTTCTTCAGGTGTAAAATAATTTCTTTCGCAAAACACATCGCTATAGTCGGCTAACTGCTCATTGGCAATGGCTGGTAACATTTCATTAATAATGAGATCAATATAAGCTTGCCTGTTTTCTTTAAACTCAGGCGGTATAGCATGCGCACCTAAAAAGGTTGATTTTATTGGAATAGAAAGCGTTTCCTTTAATTTTTTAATTACACGCAACATTTTTAATTCGTCAGCAAGGCTTAAACCATAACCGCTCTTTATTTCAATGGCGCCTGTTCCTTGCAAAACCATTTCATTGATTCGTAGTAAAGCACCTTTGTACAATTCTTCTTCGTTTGCCGTTTGCATTTTTTTAGCAGAATTAATAATTCCTCCACCACGCAAGGCAATTTCTTCGTAAGATAATCCATTAATTCTGTCTACAAACTCACTTTCTCTAGTACCTGCAAAAACAATATGTGTGTGTGAATCACAATAAGTTGGAAAAACTATTTTTCCGCTTGCATCAATCACTTCAAGATGGCTCCAATCGCTTATGCCCGGCCATTCTTCCATTTTTCCATAACCTACTATAATATCATTTTCAATAGCTAACCAGGCATCAGAAATTGATGGTAGCTCACTCATATCAATACCTTTTATAGGATGTAAACCAGTTTCTCTAACTTGTACTAATTGCTGAATGTTTTTGATTAAAATTTTATGCATAACTTTGCGCTCATGAAATTGATTCTTTGGTCAAAGAAAATAGTTTTTTGTGTAATCTGTTGCTTTTTATTTAATTCTTTGCAAGCACAGGTTGTCAGCAATTGTGTAGATAGTTTTAATATTAGGCCCGGCACCGTTTGTCCGCCCGACTTTGAGCCTGTTTGTGGTTGCGATAATATAACTTACAGAAATATTTGCCGAGCCAATGCAGAAGGTATCATTTACTACAATATGGGTAGCTGCGAACCTTTAGCAATTGATATTAATCCTAACCCTGCCGATCAAACATTGTTTTTAAAAGCTGTTTTGAAATATGCCGATAACCTTACCATTTTTATTACAGACATAAATGGACAAGAATACTACAGACGATATTTTACCAATATCACGTATTTAGATTTCCCTATTGAGGTTGGCGGATTTCGGAATGGCATTTACCTTGTTTTTGCAGTAACTGGTGATACTTACGTTTACAAAAAACTATCTAAGCATACTTTTTAGTAGTTCAACACTTGACTTTTTATTAGATTTCCTTATCCGATAAATATTTTTCGGCTGCATGCTGTTCAGCTAATTTTTTTGAATTACCATTGCCTGTAGTTTGCTTTATTTCATCTACATAAAGATCTATAACATAATAACGATTAACCCCATTCCCTCTTTCAGCTGCCACTTCGTAGCGAATAGCTTTTTTTTCTTTTTGACTCCACTCAACTAGTTTACTTTTATAGTCTTTATCCGTGTTTAAAATCTCATCTAAATCTAAATGTAGTTTAATTAATTTATTGATTACAAAGGCCTGTGCATCTTTATAGCCTCTGTCTAAATAAATTGCACCTATAAAGGCTTCTAGGGCATCGCCACCAGCCGATTTATATATTTGTTCATTTTCTCTTTTAACTTCAATCATTTCAAATAAACCTAACTTACGCGAAAGGCTATTTAGGTTGGAACGACTAACAATACGGGATCTTATTTTGGTCAGAAATCCCTCATCTTTAAAAGGAAATTTTCGAAAAAGGAAATGCGCAACCGAGGCACCTAAAACGGCATCGCCAAGAAATTCAAGACGCTCATTACTATTGTCGGCTCCTTCTTTAAAGGCCACTGCAGCCGATCTGTGTCGCAGGCACTGCTTGTATAAACTGATATTTTGAGGGTAAAATCCTAGTATATTTCTAAGAGAAAGAAATAATTTTTTGTCTTTTGAAAAGTAATGTTGTAAAAATTTGATGAGCCTAAACAAATGTAAATTGCTTTACTGTATGAACTTTTTTAACACCACTGAGGCATTATGACCCCCAAAGCCGAAAGTATTGCTTATAGCAGCGTTTACAATTCTGTGTTGTGCTTTATGAAAGGTTAGGTTTAATCTAGTATCAAAAACCGGATCATCGGTAAAATGATTAATGGTAGGCGGAATAATATCATTTTTAACGGCCAAAGTAGTTGCAATAGCTTCAATAGCACCTGCAGCACCCAATAAATGACCTGTCATAGATTTAGTAGAACTAATATTTAACTTGTAAGCGTGCTCTCCAAAGGCTTTTTCAATGGCTTTAATTTCTTGAGGATCTCCAATAGGAGTTGATGTACCATGCACATTGATATAGTCAATTTCGTGCGCTTGCATTTCAGCATCACTTAATGCATTTTTCATTACATTAAATGCGCCTATGCCTTCTGGATGTGGAGCAGTCATGTGATAAGCATCGGCACTCATACCACCGCCAACAACTTCGGCATAAATTTTAGCACCCCTTTTAATGGCATGCTCGTATTCTTCTAAAATTAAACAGCCAGCACCTTCACCAAGCACAAAGCCATCTCTGTCTAAATCAAACGGACGCGATGCAGTTGACGGAGAATCATTTCTTGTACTTAGTGCTTGCAAAGCATTAAAGCCACCAACGCCAGCTTCGTTAACAGCAGCTTCAGAACCACCAGAAACTATAATATCTGCTTTGTTTAATCGAATATAATTAAAGGCATCAATTAGCGCGTTTGTAGATGATGCACAAGCAGAAACAGTGGTAAAATTTGGACCTCTTAAACCATATTTAATTGAAATATGGCCAGAGGCAATATCGGCAATCATTTTAGGAATAAAGAAAGGATTGAAACGGGGTGTCCCATCACCTTTGGCAAATTCAAAACACTCATCTTGAAAAGTTTGCAAACCTCCAATACCAGAGCCCCAAATTACACCAGCTCTATCAACATCAATTTTAGAAGTATCAATACCGGCATCTTTCATGGCCTCTTCAACCACAACCATGGCATAGTGAGTAAAAGGGTCCATTTTTCGGGATTCTTTTCTATCAAAATGCTGTAATGGATCAAAGCCTTTTACTTCGCAGGCAAAGCGGGTTTTAAACTTAGAGGCATCAAAACGAGTAATTGCAGCAGCACCACTAACACCGTTAATTAAACCGGTCCAATAGTCGTTAACATTATTACCGAGTGGAGTTAGAGCACCAAGCCCTGTAATAACTACCCGTTTTAATACCATACTAATATTTTAATTATATTATTATTTTACGTTTGCTTCAATGTAAGCAACCGCTTGACCAACAGTACCAATGTTTTCGGCTTGATCGTCAGGAATAGCAATGTTAAATTCCTTTTCAAACTCCATAATTAATTCTACTGTGTCTAAAGAATCAGCACCAAGATCGTTTGTAAAGCTCGCTTCTGAGGTAACTTCTTTTTCATCTACTCCTAACTTATCTACTATTATTGCTTTTACTTTGTTTGCAATTTCTGACATGATTAAAAATTTTTGTTGTTAATAATTGGCAAAGAAAAAAATTAAATTAAAACAAACCAAATATGTTGAAAATTTGATTTTGAAAAACTGAACTAATTATCGCTAAAATAAATATAATGAATTGATAATGAATGATTAAACAATTAATTTACGTTTAAAAATAAATTTAATCATTAGGGCATGATTTACATCTTTTACTGTGTTTATAGTTTTTACAACACTTTTTTTTCTTTTTTTGTTCGGTTTCGAGCACTAAAAAGAGTGATTTTAATGGGCAAAAAACATTTTTATCAGAATTCATACTGCAAGGGTATAAAAAAGTGACCTTGCGTTCAATACCTTAATTAAGGTATTCTGAAATTTGGCTACTATTGTTTAAGCTTTTTAAGCGCAAAATTATAAGCCAAACTTAAGGTAAAACTCGATAATGGAATGTTATCATTTGTATCAATTAAATAACTGTTCAATCCCTTAGAGTATCTTGCCTCTAAAAAGGTATTGCTGTGAATTTGATAACTTAGATATAAAATAAAGCCATAGTTAACCTGTGTAAAATTAGTGGTTGAAGTTGATTCTGAAGTAAAAGTTTCTTTGTATCCTGGAAAGGTGTTATTAATTAAACCATTGATTAAAAAGCCAGAAAAACCAGATGAGTCAACAAGGGGTTTTGTTAAATCTAGTAAAGGAATATTTTGATCAAGACTTTCTTTGGTGTAAGCATTTACCAAAATGCTTACGTAAGGGCCTGCAGTAATTTTAAATTTGTAAAAATTAACTTCAGCCAATAATGGTAGCTCAACATAACTTAATTTATGATAACCTTTGTAAGTAGAGTAAACACCATCGTCTACAAAACCCTGTGCAGAGTTTATGATAGATGTATCAATAATACTAGCTAAAATAAAATTAAAATTTGTAAACAGGCTTTCTTTTTCTTCAAACATATACGATTTGCCTTTTTGTGTATAGTTAACTTCTGTTTTAATAGTAAAGTACTTATTGCATTTATAAGAGATATTGCCTCCTGCATTAATGCCTAATTTGTAATTTTTTTGAAGTTGATCTTCAACATCTGGAAGTAAACTGAACCCTGCACGAGCACCTATCGACCACTTGCTCATGTTTTGATTATTGATATTTTGGGCCTTAGTTAAAGTTAATTGCAACATTAAAAATAAGAGGAGTGCTTTTTTCATGTAGGTAAAAAATTTGAGCAACAAAGATGACGATTGAAATTAATAATCAAACAATATAGTAAAAAATATGAACATTTAAGCTAAATTTATGTTCTTTAAATGAATTTGCAGCAATGCAGAAATGAGCTAAAAAATTATGATTAAAGTATTAATTATATCATTATTTATGACAACGTTAGTAGGAAGTAAAAGTGTACATAATTTTAAGGTACACGACCTCTCTGGAAAAGAAGTGCATTTAAATATGTATAAAGGCAAAGTATTACTCATTGTAAACACTGCAAGTGAGTGCGGCTTTACCCCACAATACGAAGAGCTTGAAGCTATATATCAATTATATAAAAACAAGGGCTTTGAGGTTTTGGCTTTCCCTAGCAACGATTTTGGAGGGCAAGAGCCTCTAAATGGCAATGAAATTCAGCAGTTTTGTAGTGTAAAGTTTCATACCACTTTTCCTATCTTCGATAAAATTCATGTTAAAGGAAAAAATGCAGATCCTTTGTATAGCTTTTTAAGTAATAAATCTCAAAATGGCAATGTTAATATTGCGCCAAAGTGGAATTTTCAAAAATATTTAATTGATAAAAATGGTCATGTAATTGATTATTACTTAAGCACCACCAGCCCAACCAGTTCAAAAGTAAAAAAAGCGATTGAAGCGCTTTTAGCAAAATAATATTTAAGTTTTTATTTTACATTTGAAGAATGAAAAAATTTCTTCTGATTTCTTTATTTTGCCTTCTTATAATGCCATTTGCCTCTGCTCAAAGTAGTTTCACTGGCAAACCTCAGTATCATATTTTAACCATTCAAAGTGGCGATACTATTGGCATAACTACCGTTGAGTTGTTTCCAAACATAGCACCATTGCATGTGGCTAACTTTGATAGTTTAGTTAATGTTCATTATTTTGACAGCACAGCTTTTCATAGAGTAATTCCAGGTTTTATGATACAAGGTGGCGACCCTAATTCTAGACACGGAGCTATATCAACATGGGGTTATGGCGATCCATCGCAACCAACTGTTAATGCTGAGTTTAGCGCTGCTAAACACCTAAGAGGCACTTTGTCTGCAGCACGTGATAATGATACTAACAGTGCTAATTCGCAATTTTTTATTTGCGTAGCTCCGGCTGCTTGGCTTAATGGCAATTACAGCGTTTACGGAAAAGTGGTAAGCGGAATGAGTTATGTAGATGACATCGTAAGTGTGCCACGAGATACCAATGATAATCCATTACAAAAAATTGAAATGTTTATTACCTATGCAGGTTCTAACGATTCCGTTCCTAATTCACCAACATTAAATTTGCCCGTTTCAGGATCGTTTTCGGCAAGTACCAGTCGTGTTTTAAAGTGGTTTACCCAACCTGATGGGATTACCTATCATATTGAACTAGCTACTGACTCTTTGTTTACAAATATCATTAAAAATATAGAATCTAGCGGAACCACTTACAATGCAAGTGGCCTTAGCGCTTTAACCAAGTATTATTGGCGCATGAGAACCAACAATGGCGGTCATTTTAGTAATTACTCACAGGTTTGGAATTTTTATGTTTCGGCTGTAGGGATTGATGAAAATTACAATATGGCAAATCAAATTAAAATTTCGCCAAATCCCAGCCATGGTGTTTTTACGATGGAGAATATTGCAATTGGAAGCATCATAGAAATTACAAGCGCTGAGGGAAAACTGCTAATGCAAACAAAATGTGATGAAAAAATTACGCGTATTGATATAAACAACCAACCAAAAGGAATATACTTTTATAAAGTAACAGGTACTGATGGCACTTCAGAAAAAGGCAAGTTGTTAGTGGAGTAAGATGTTTTAACTGACCCATTCCAAAATTCTAAAACGCAAATCCTAAATCCTAATTACTTAATCAAACATTAAAAATCCCCAATTCAATTGCTATTTATCAAAAGCTTGCATTTCACAGAGCCTTTGGTAGAGACCATTGGCATTCATTAAATTATTGTGTGTGCCACGTTCTACTATAATGCCTTTATCTAGTACAATTATTTCATCGGCATGTTGTATGGTGCTTAACCTATGGGCAATAACAAGTGTGGTGCGGTTTTTCATTAAATTGGTGAGTGCTTCCTGAACCATTTTTTCTGATTCTGTATCTAAAGCCGATGTAGCTTCATCTAATATTAAGATGGGTGGATTTTTAAATACTGCCCTAGCAATGCTCAAGCGTTGTCGTTGCCCACCCGAAAGTTTTCCGCCTCTATCGCCAATGTTAGTGTCATAGCCTTCGGCCAGTGCTGAAATAAATTCGTGGGCATTGGCAATTTTTGCAGCCTCAATAATTTTATTCATATCAGGATTTTCAACTCCAAAGGCAATATTATTGGCTACAGAATCATTAAACAAAATCGACTCTTGCGTTACTGTACCCATCAGTTGTCGTAAACTTTTTAAAGTTACCTCTTTAATATTGGTTCCATCAATCAATATTTGTCCATCGCTAACATCATAAAAACGAGGTACCATATCAGCCAAGGTGCTTTTACCTCCGCCAGAGGGACCAACCAAAGCAACGGTTTTACCTTTTGATATACTCAAATTAATTCCTTTTAAAACCTTAAAAGTTTCGTGCGAAAAATGGACGTTTACAAACTCTATTTTATTTTCAAATCCACTTAAGTTAAGCGCATTTTCTTTTTCAACAATTTCAATTTTTGTATCGATGAGGTGTAATAAACGAGCACCCGAAACTAATCCTTTTTGAATATTTGTAACAGCAGTAGAAATATTTTTTGCAGGAATTAGTATTTGTGAATACAAAGCAATGTAGGTGATAAACTCGCTGGCTGTAAGATCTCCTGCATGTTCGAGCACTAATTTTCCACCATAATAAAAAACGAGGGTAAGCACCGAAACGCCCAAAAACTCACTCATAGGAGAAGCTAATTCGCGCTTATTAATCACCGATTTTAGTAAGCCACGGTATGTGTTATTTTGTCCATCAAATTTTTTCTTAATGTATTCTTCACCATTAAAAGCTTTAATGATGCGAATGCCCGATATGGTTTCTTCGATAGTTCCCATAATGTAACCCAGCAAATCTTGACTTCGCAATGCATCGCGTTTTAATAGTTTGGTTATTTGTGCAATTAACAAAAAGGAAATTGGCAATAACAACAAGGTAAACAGCGTTAATTTTGCCGACATGCTAAAGAGCAAGATGAAAAAACCAACTAGCATAAAAGGCTCTCTAACAATAACTTGTAGCGAACTTACTACAGAGTTTTCTACTTCGTGCACATCGTTACTTAAGGTCGAAATTAAATCTCCTTTTCTATTGTTATAAAAGAACCTTAAATCGCTATCAGTAATTTTATTAAACACTGTTTCGCGAATATTTTTAACAACCTTAGTTCTTACAGAGGTTAATACTCTTTGGGATAAAAATTTAAATAAATTGCTTAATAAAACTGAACAAAAAATTACCAAGCACACATATTGAAGTGCTGCAATTTTTCCTCCATCTTGTATGATGGTATAGAAATAATAGTTAAATAGATCTTTAAAATAATCGATAGTAAAAGCAAATACCGGAAGTTCAACTACTTCTTTTACAGGATAGGTGGTAAATAAAAGATTGAGTAAAGGAATAAATAAGGTAAAATTAAGCAAGCCAAAAACTACGCCTAATATGGTGTACACTAAGTACTCAGGAAGATACTTCCCAAGCGGACGTGCAAAATTTATAAGTCTAAAATAAGTTTTCAATAAAATTTAGTAAGTCGCAAATATACTATTTACGGCCTATTCACTAATTATTTAATCACAACAATCTTTTGTTGCTGTTTAATTTCATTGTTAAATAAACTTACAAAATAAACACCATTGCTAAGCGTACTGATATCAATACTAACCAGTGAATTGGCATTAATGGCTATTTCATTTTCATGATAAACAATAGCTCCGTTAATATCAGTAATAGCTATATTTAAAGCAATATTAGCAGCGTTTTTATGACTGATATTTAAGATGTTTTTTACAGGATTAGGATAAAGAGCTATACCTTGATAATTGTTGATGGTGTTTAAACCACTTGGCGTTGTGATATTAACTGTAGATGAATTAATACATCCAAAACTATTGGTTACCGAAAGTGTGTAAAGGCCTGTATCAGCATACAATAAATTAGCTTGCGTTGCGCCCGGAATAACAGATCCATTATAATACCACTGCAAGCTTCCATTGGCAGAGCTATTGATACTGCCTCCAACTACAATTAAATTTGGTGAGGCAGGAATTGGGTATACTATTACTGTATCATTGGCAGATAATCTGTTACAACCAAACTGATTTGTTTCTACCACACTGTATGCACCGCTGGTATTAACAGTTAATTCGGGATTAACTTCGCTAATTAAAATAGTGGTATCATTCAAATACCATTGAAAGGTGCTTGTGTTTGCATTTACAGATAATATAACAGAGTCGCCCTGACAAAAATTTAAATTTCCTGAAGCATTGATAGACGGAATGGTTGGTGTTGGATAAACAATTACAGTGTCGATATCAATAAATTGTTGCGAAAAAACAGTATCAATAGTAAAAGTTCCTGAAACTTGATTAGTGCTCAAATTGAAGGTGCCTGGCCCGGTAACTGTATATAAAAAATTACCTAAATTATCGTTGCCCGAAATTAAGTCTTCGTCATAAAATTGCAGAGAAAATAAAGGGTTTGTTAATGTATAATTTAGGTTAGAAAAAGTGGCAGAAGATTGATCATCAATTGTATTGCCTGTTTGCGTTACTCCATTATTTGTGAATTCGAAATACATATCAGGATCTCCAACACAACCAAAAAGATTCGGTTCTTCAACATCACCACACCAATTGGTGCCTGTTGCACTTATGCTTACAGAAGAAAGTTGATATACATATTTTTTAGTTATTAATGAAACGTAATAAGTATCAGCCACAGCATAGGTTTGGGTTGGAGGTAATGCTAGGTTGGATGTATTTCCGTTATCAAAATCCCAATTGTATGTAAATTGTTCTAAGCCTGTGGGAGCTAAAGTTGCTTCAAAATCAACATTTAATGGCGCACAGCCAAAAGAAGGATTGTAGGCAAAACTTGAATTGGCTCCGGGAGGCGATGTAATTAAAATGGGTAATGAAAATGTTTCGTTTTGTGTGATATTGCCAACGGGAGTGGAAACTTCGGCACTTACAGATACTATGATGTTGAATTGACCAAAAACCGTTGGTGTCCCACATATTTTTACACAACCTCTTTCTGTTGCAGGTGGATTAGATGAGGGATAAAAAATATTGGACGGGGAAGCACTTGTTTGCCAATTTAAACCCTGTGGCATACCTGTGATGCTTGTAACAGTAATTTGATTAAGTGTGACATTAAAACCAGAGGCCATAAATTGTGCTGGCATATAAAAAGTTACATTTTCATCATAAGGATTGTTTTGCAAGCCATCTGGCAGTACAGCAGGGCATAACGCGGGTGCTGCCGGGCTGATGGTGCATGTTTGATCAATAATGCAACCTGGACATTGCGCTTTTGTAGTTTGGTTAAAAACAAACGCAACTATAATAATTAGTATAAGTTTTTTCATGATATTCTTAGATAAATCTTTTTCAAATATATCAATTATATTAAATAATAGAAAAAAAGGATAGTTCGCCATTGGTTATACAATGCTACTTTTTGAATTAAATTAATTATTTTAACTTCATTCTAGCGTACAAAGCACTTAAAAGTATAGTATCAAAAATCTTGAGTTCGTTTGCTTGTGTTTAATTTGTAAAGATGGCTTTATAATTGACCGTTTAAGCAAACAAAATGAAAGCGAAAAGTATTTTTTTTGGCTCTAATTATTGTAATTTTATGAGTTGCTTTAGTATTTCATAAAAATAGTATCTTTGCCGTTTATATAAAAAACGCTTATGTCGAAAGTTGCATTAATTACGGGTATTACAGGGCAAGATGGCTCTTATTTAGCAGAAATGTTGTTAGAAAAAGGCTATACCGTACATGGTTTAAAAAGAAGAAGTTCTATGTTTAATACCGATCGTATTGACCACTTGTATAAAGATACACACGAGCAAAAAGTAAAATTCTTTTTGCATTATGGTGATTTAACTGATAGCACCAACTTGATAAGAATAATTCAAGAGGTTCAACCAGATGAAATTTATAATTTGGCTGCGCAAAGTCATGTAAAGGATTCGTTTGAAACCCCTGAATATACCGCTAATGCTGATGGTATTGGAACATTAAGAATTCTTGAAGCCATTAGAATTTTAAATATGGGTAACAAAACCCGTTTTTACCAAGCTTCTACTTCTGAGTTGTATGGCGATGTGCAAGAGATTCCACAAAAAGAAACTACACCTTTTTACCCACGCAGCCCTTATGGCGTAGCTAAATTATATGCATTTTGGATTACTAAAAATTACCGTGAGGCTTATAACTTTTATGCATGCAATGGAATTTTATTTAACCACGAAAGTCCTGTAAGAGGCGAAACTTTTGTGACACGTAAAGTTACCCGCGCTGTAGCTAAAATTAGCTTAGGTTTGCAAGATAAGTTATACATGGGAAATATTGATTCTGAGCGCGATTGGGGCCATGCACGCGATTATGTAGAAGGGATGTGGTTAATGATGCAACAAGATAAGCCAGACGATTATGTATTGGCTACAGGAAAAAAAATAAGTGTAAGAACATTTATTGATTTGGCTTTTAAAGAAGTAAATATTGAATTGGAGTGGAAAGGAAGTGGCGTTGATGAAAAAGGGATTAATAAAGCTACAGGAAATGTAATAGTTGAAATTGACCCGCGATATTTCCGCCCGAGTGAAGTTGATTTATTGGTTGGCGATGCTTCAAAAGCCAAAAAAGAGTTAGGTTGGGTACCAAAATTAACTGTAGAACAATTGGTAAAAGAAATGGTGGCATCAGATGTAAAATTATTCCAACGCGATAAGTATTTGTTGGATGGTGGACATTCGGTGTTGAGTTTCCATGAGTAATATTTTTAAATAGACCTTGAAGGTTTTAAAAACCTTCAAGGTCTAAACTAATTGCGGCCAAGCCTTATTGTACTAGTTTCAAGTTGTATCGGCATTAGCCATTGTAAATTTATTAAATGGCTTTGGGCTATTTAATAAATACAATTGGTATTGTATCAAACATCATTACATCAAACAATTACGGCTTCATAAACCTATCGAGCATTTGTTTTAGGTAGGTAATTTCTTCCTTTAAGGTTTGGATATGCTCTTTGTCGGCTTGAAAGGTGGAATTTAAGTAGGTGTTTGCAGCTTGGTTGTTTTGTTGATTCACCACTGTGTTTGCTTTTTCGCCTACTAGCTCGGTGACTGTAGTTTCGAGGGTTTTTGCAATAACAAGCAGCCGCGGAACACTTATGCGATCATCATCTTTTTCTAACCTCGCATAATTTGATTGAGATATTTCCAATGCTTCTGCAAGGTTTTCTTGTGATAGTCCTTTTCCTTCACGAAGCAGACGAATTTTATGACCAATGACGTTCATTTTAGGTATAATTTTTCTAATTTTAGTTGCAAATATAATAAATTAGCTAAATAGTAATTATCTTTTTGTGTAACTATAACGTTATTTTGTTGAATTAACAATAATCCTTAATAATAGTATTTTTTATGCATTGCTTCAAACAAATTAATCATTTGTGCAAACTCTTATTTTTTATAACACTTTCGTTACAAATCATTTCCTGTGGAAACAAATCTGGACAATCAAATGGTTTAATGCCGGGCGATAGCCAAATTCAGAGTGCCGTACAAGGCGAAAATGCAATTACCCAATCAATGCCAACACTTATGGTATTTCCATCGGATGCTATGCTGGAAAGAATGGGCTGTTTAAAAAGTATAGATAACCAAGGTGCAATGTCTTACCAAAGAGATTACCAGCAAGCATTTATAAAAAATCCTGACCTCAAATTTGCGGTTGCCGCTATTCAGGAAGAATTTGCTAAAAACGGTTTTGCCATGGAGGATATGGAACAACAGTTAAAGCAAATTGCCAACAACAATGCCATGGACGAAATGACTGATGTTGCCAAAGATGCAAGAGCAGAGTTGCTCAATACCGTGCGCCCCGATTACATTGTGGAGTTAGATTTTGAACTAAAAACAGACCCAAAGAGCAGGAATTTGAATAAATCCCTTACTTATGCGGTAAAGGCATTAGATGTATATACCAACAAAGCGGCAGCAAGTATATCCAAAGCAAATATTGGGTCGGATAAAGCAGAGAATGATGCCCCTGCGCTCATTAAATCAGATTTGCCTGAGTCGATGGCTGAATTCAAAAACCAGATAACCGCACATTTTGCCAATTTATTGGCGAATGGGGTAGAAATTACCTTGCGCGTGGCAGTAGCCAAAGAGAGCACTGTTAAAATAGATGATGATTGTGGCGACCAGGAATTAAATGAACGTATTAGCAATTGGTTAAAAGACAACACCATTAAACAGGCCTTCAAAATGAGTAAAAATACCTCCACCGAAATATTTTTTACCAATGTGCGAATTGCAGCTAAAACTGCCGATGGTAAAAAATACACGGCATTTGATTTTGCAGGGGAACTCAATAAAGCACTAAAAAAGGGTTGCTCCCTTAAATCAAAAAACAGAACACAGAGCCTAGGTGATGCTTTGGTAATTATTGAAGGATTAAAATAAAACACACAAAAATATTTCAGATGAACCTCTCCAAAGAACTTCAAAAACTAATAGAAATAGCTGTGGCAGATGGCCAAATAAGCGAAAAGGAAAAAAAGGTCTTACTAAAACGAGCTATAGAAGAGGGAGTAGATGAGGACGAGTTTGAAATGTATCTTGATTCACGTTTGTTGAAACCAAAAAAATCCAAACAGTTATTTGATAGTTGGAACGCTTGGTATCAAACAAAATCTGAAGAAAGCAAAAAGCAAATTAAGGCTATTAGCTTGTTGTCGGTAATGATGATCTTTTTTATGGTTATTGGTTTGTTTTCCAAAGTCACTAATCTTTTTACTGCTTCTAAAAAAGATAAAGTTGAGTCCACATTTCAAAGTCCTGAAGAAAAATACGGGTGTTCAAACTTTCAGGATTGTATATCAAAGTATGAATTTGATGGAGCATATTATTTTTATTCAGAAGACCCCCTTAAAAGTAAAGAAATGCTGATGGAATTGATCAGTTCTCAGGTTTCCTATTGGTCTAAGGAGAAAAATTTTGAGAAGGCCTACGATGTTTTACATGAATACAAAATTGAAGCTGATTATAACTTGAACACCGATGATGCAGAAAATGAGAAGAACATTGCCTATAACAATCAAGCGAATTTTTATAATAATTTATTAGATGACTTAATCAATAAAATGCTTATTACCGACCAACCCAAGGAAACAATATTAAACTATTGTAAAGCATTTAAACCAGTTGTTGTGGGCAACGAAAAAAATAAAGGTTTTTTTGGAGGATATAACTCATACGAATTAAGCAATTCGCCATATGAAAAGGCACTGGTAAAAGTAAACGAACAAGGAAGTAAAATAAACAAGAAGAAACATGGCTAACGTTAGATTTAAAAATTCATTGATAACAATTTTCCTTTTTTGTTGCTCCTATTTTTGCATTGCTCAAAACGTAATGGAGAAAAAATACAAGGAGACTAAAATAGGTAATCAAATATGGATGGCCGAAAACTTGAATGTATCCAAATTTAGAAATGGTGATGTTATACCGGAAGCAAAAACCGCTCAAGAATGGTTAAAAGCTGATAAAGAAAAACAGCCTGCATGGTGCTATTACAATAATGATGTTAACAATGGTAATAAGTTAGGGAAACTTTATAATGCATACGCAGTAAATGACCCAAGAGGAATTGCACCCGAAGGATGGCATGTTACTACTAATGTGGAATGGAAGAAATTAGAATCAGACCTTTATAAGCTTGGACCTATAGTTGGAGATAAATATAGTCAATCAGAAGAATTTGTTGGTTTAAAAATCAAAAGCAAAGATCAATGGATTAACAATACAGGCGGTAATAATAATTTGGGGTTTAATGCTTATCCTGCAGGCTACAGATTAATTAGTGACATCCCAAAAGAACCATCAGACTTTATTTCAGATCAAGAATACTTGAGAAATGTCAATCATCAAAAAAATGCTAATCCATATGGGCAGCAGACCAAAACGAGCACTAAGCAAGGTGATTTTTTAGATTTAGGCAAACTCACATTTTTCTGGACTACAACTATTTATGATAATATTGATAAAAAACGTGAGATTTCTTTAAATATTTCAAGAGCAAAAGAACAGATTCAAGATGATGAAAAAACAATTAAAGATTACCCTCTGCATTGGAAACAGGAAGCACCTCCAACATTTAAAAAAAGGGTTGAGGAATTAAAGTCATTTATTGAAAGTGAGAATAATAAATTAACAAAAATACCAATTGAATATACGGCTGCTTATCTCACATCTACAATAATCGACTTTAATATCAATGACCCCAGGGGACATAAATACATACATTATACTCATAGTAATCTTGGTTTAGGTTATTCTGTGCGATGTGTGAAAGACCTCAATGGCACCATAATCAAATATGAAGATGGAATTAAGATTGAAGCCAACTATGCAGACAATCAATTAAACGGCGAATACAAAGAATGGTACTCTAATGGAAAGATTAAAATAAAAGGGAGCCATTTAAACAACAAAACAGAAGGGCTTTATTACCAATATGACACCTTGGGCAGAGAAACTGCTTTATTCAACTATAAAAATGGGAAGGTTAATGGGAAATGTAAAGTCTTTTTTGATTCTATTGGAAAAACAGTAAATAATTTAGACCACGCAACTTATTATAGGGAGCTTTATTACATAGATGATATTATAGACACAAATTACTTTGTAACACACTATCGTCTTAATGGGATAAAGAAGTATGAGACAAAATTGCTTGGAGATAATCCAGAAATACCCAATGGCTTGACAAAATTTTATGATACTTCCGGTAATTTATCAAGTGAAGGCCTCTTTAAAAATGGAAAGAAAGTGGCAATTTGGAAGGACTATCACCCAAATGGTATGCTCAAAAAGCAGTACTATATGATAACTGAATACAAATTGTATGACACAGAAAACTTAAAATCAACATATTCAGAAATTATAAAGGCTAATGTAATTAACGGTTATGTTTTTTACTATGATGAAACAGGAACAATTCTTAAATCAGAATATTTCAGACACGGGGATATTGAAAAGGAATTTGATCATGATAAGTCAATCAAACTTGAGAAAAAATATAAGGACGATCCTAATCAGTCAAGGTTCAGTATCTTTTAATTTAATAGTTCCATTTTATGACAAAGGGTATTTTAATTTCAAATTTAGAAAAAAAACAAAATATTTGGTTTTTAGATTCAAAGAAGGTAATTGCTTACTGCTTTTCATTGATGCTTTTGTTTTCTTGTAATGATAGCCAGCAAAGCTCTGATTTAATGAGCAAAAACAAGAAAAAGTCTGAAGCATTTGAAAACGGCCAAGCTACAAAAGGCTCAAACAATGAGGCTTCTTCCTCTGGCACTATAGCAGAGTATAATCTAAGCATCAAACTCACTCCATTTATTCCCGATTATCCTGATTTAGGTGCTGAGGGAAAACAACTTTTAGCAACGCGCCTGAATGCAGCAGTTTCTAAAATTGGGTATGGCGGGGATGGCGCTAATCCGCGTTTTATTATTGGGCCAAGTATTAATATTTTATCGAAAAATGTAACATCAACAGCCCCCACCAAATACGCCAATACCTATGAGGTTTCATTGATGGTATGTGATGTAAGTTCCGAGACCATTTTTGAAACCTATACTTTTGAAGTGAAAGGTGTAGGTGATAGTCCTGCAAAGGCGTTTATCAATGGGTTCAGAGATTTTAAATTCGACAATGATGACTTTTATAAGTTTCTTATGAAAAGTCAGGAAAAGATCATGGCCTATTATGAGCAGAATTGCGAGATGTTTATGAAGGAAGCAGAAGCTCAAGCCAAGATGCGTAACTTTGATGCAGCTTTTAATGTAATCAACAACATACCACCCGAAGCCAAAAGTTGTTATGCGAAAATAGCACCCAAACGAGCTGAGTATTTTCAACAATCACTCAATGCCAAATGTCAGGATGTGTTGGCCTCAATGAAAGCAGAAATGGGCAAAGCCAATGATGCGAGCGCTTCCGGTTTCAATGAGCCAGCGATGTCCTACTACCAAATGATTGACCGACAATCTTCCTGTTTCAAAGAAGCCGAATCGGTGTATCAGGCCTATTTGAAAAAACTAAACCCTAAAGCCAAAAGAGACTGGGAATATCAAATGCAACAATACCAAGATAAAATAAAGAGACTCGAGCGTAATGATCAATTTAGAAAAGATTCTTCGATGGCTAATTTTGACTACCTGAAGCATAAAGATGAAATGATGGCCAAAGCTGAAGCCGAGGGGAGTAAAAAACTTCTTCAAAAATATCAATATGATGAATTACCTTGGTTAAGAAAGGTATTTCATTTGGGCAAATATGACCCCTTTGATAGAATTGAAAAATGATTTTAACAAGGCAATAGAATTATAATTAATAAAGTGAAAAACAATCAAAACAACAACCAATGGCAAGGACCCTACATGTTGGGACAACTTATCAAGGAAACCATTAAAGAGGATTTTCCTTTTCCTCATGGACCTATCGTGTACGTTGTCACAGAGAAAAAATGGGATTCTCAACCCGCTATATCCTCAAAGCCATTGTATGTAGGGATGAGTGGCGTGACAAATGTGCATCAGTCAAGGGCAAGGCTAGGTGCATTAATATCAAACATGCTTGGGTTCTTTAAAATAAAAGATAATAAAAGACATAGAGGTGGCGAAAGGATATTTGAATATTGCAAGAACATTAGAATCGCCCGGATAAATTATATGTTGCTTGGTGTAATTCGGCCAATCCAAACTATGAGGAACGTAAGACGATATCCTCCCTTAGACCAATCATCAACAAAAAATAAAAACCACCTATTCTTTTCATATGTTTGTTTTCAAATATAGCATTATCCTTTAATGATAACTAACATTGAGCATACCATACCCGATTTAAAAATGCTATCAAATCAGCAATATATTTCGGCAATACAAATTTTTGATGGTAAAAAGCTCACTGAAAAAAGATACCTTAAAAGTATTGGCAAATTTGAACGTGAATGTGAACGAGAAATCATTAAAACATTCGCTAAAATTGCGATTTTAGGAAGAGTCAAAACCAACCCTTACTCCCTGCCCTATACCCATGAAGTAGTGACCAAATTAGGTGGCACAGGTATGCTGCCGCCTGCATTTGAGTTTTATAGAGTTGCAAGGCCCATTGTTGAAGAAATGCTGAATAAAGACGTTTATAAAATTCGGTTCTACTTTTTTGTCGATATCAGCATTACTCCCAACGAAACTTTTGTCAACAGTCCCTATTGGTATATTACATATTCTTTTCGTTATCATTTGCCATCAGCATCATAATTTTTCGGACATTGCATAGTGGTAAACTCATCTGGCGCGAGTCTTCAGACTCGTGCCCTTAATATCAGTCCACAAATGCCTTTAAAACTTCCTGCTTAAACCTTTTCATCTTAAATTTAAACTTAAATGCTTACTTTAAAAAGGTTTCCTCCTGAATGACACCGTTTTTTTTGTCTTTCAGGAGGAATCTTTTTTTGATGATGAGCTACAATAATAAATTATGCGCTGATATTTATGCAAGCTTAAACCTTTGCATCTTAAATTTCAACTTAAATGCTTACTTTAAAAAGGTTTCCTCCTGAATGACACCGTTTTTTTGTCTTTCAAGAGGAGTCTTTTTTTGATGATGAGTTGCAGTATCAAATAATACCGATTATACAAAATAAATAGTCCAATTTTATTGAACTATATTTTGTTATATCGGCATTAGCCATTGTAAATTTATTAAATGGCTTTGGGCTATTTAATAAATACAAATGGT
>CAIKXD010000225.1 GCA_903831265.1 uncultured Bacteroidota bacterium | reverse complement strand
TGCAAAAGATAAAAAACGACAATTTTTAGAAAATCTATTTGAGAAAGCTACAAATTTGGCCCCACCTTTTCAAATTCCTAAGGTGTAAATTGTGGGCAAATTCAGCTCTATTTGATATTTTTTCCTAATGCATTAATTGGGATAAACTATCAATTTGTCTTAAACGTACTAGTCTTGATTCATTTTTATTTAGTTTTTCAAAAGTCCAACTTGAAGTGTCAGGTGTCATTGAAGTAAATTCCAGTACTTTGTCAATTAGAGTAATTGCTGTTATTTCTACAGGGTCAGTTTTCATATAATTTTACAGGTCTTTTATTTTGAGCGGATACAAAATGAGCTAATAAGAGTAGGGCTATTAATAGCTGATCATAAATAATAATAATAATAATTCGAATCAAGGGTTAGATTTTTTAAATAATATATTCACAAAACCTTGTAAACAATCAAACAGGTCACCCCTATGGGGCTTTATTCCCATCTTATTCAATGATTGCTAAGAACATTTGACTCCTACGGAGCCATTTTTCGCTCCAGAGACCTGTTCTTAGTTTAAGATTTAAACAAAATTTTTGCCCAGTAGGGCTGTCCTGTTAAAAACAACGTATTTTTCGCATAAATACCATATTATCAGACTATTAAGATAATAAATAAAGCAGTTGATATAAAAAATACCTTTTTTAACCCTTGATTCACATTAATAACTTTCTATGAAGTCTTTTTTATCCTTACTTCGTTAGAAAGCCTCGCTCTCGTCTTTTATGACGAGACCACTTCAGCTGCGTTTTATGCCTTGTCAGTATAAAAAATCCAATCATTGGAAGCATATCATTAATTATGAACAGCTACTTATTAATTATTTCTTCATAGGGTTTAATTTTAACAAGAAACTGTCATTTCTTTCGCTTGGCTTTAAACTGCCAGTTTATGAAAGGCAATGAACGTCTGCCGTTGATGTTCCATAGTCCAAATTGAAATCCTCTGAGCTCCGTCGATTTGTTAAAGAGTCCAATTTGAACACCTCTTGCAATCGTTGCCCGGTTACGAATCCCGGCAATACTTAGACCATTCATGATGTAGGAGAAGTTATTAATTCCCGAAATTGACACACCATGAATTTCATCAACAACTGAGATTAGTCCTGTCAAATTAATACCTCTAATGCGCATTTCATTGATGGTCGTTAGCGGGCTAATATTTAGGCCATGAACTTTTACCTGCCAGTCATTTTTTATGATTTCATTGTATGTATTTATACTGTCGGGAAAAGGCCCACTTAGTTGGGCGCTAAATAAAGAGAAAATGGCGAATGGATTTATCTCGAGATTAAGCCCTCGAATAACTAATGAGTCACGTTCATTAAACAATTCATTTTTAATGTTTTTTGTACGAAAACCAAGCGCAATGCCGTTAATTTCTTCAACCATACAGGGTGTGAACCAAAAAACATACCTCTTATCGTAGGTGTCATCCATTTTTGAACGGTCAGGTTTTGTCATGCCTGTGCCATAAAAATAAAAAGTCTTGCCGCTCTCTTCAAATAGCAAGTTGATACCTTGAGCCGTCAGGTGAGCGACCAATTCATATTTCATTGGGTCATTATTATAAATTTCAACCCATTCACTTGGAAATTTATAATCGATTGTATCCTTACTGAAGATAAAGTCATAATTATCAAAGGAATATTTGTCATAAAACCTCATTGCTCTATCGGCAATAAGTTTTATTTTGTCAAGGTCTTTGTAGTAAACAGCAATGGTATCGAGCACTGTTTTTGCCGAATATGCAGCGTTTGAATTGAAATAGTTTGTAAAGAAAACGGTATCAGCTTTGATGTCGATAAGTCGCCCAGCGATATGAGTTTTATTTTTAAGATCAATATCGTAAACACAATTCCTGTACAAATAAAATCCTGTCTTGCTAAAGCTTGCCATGTCATCCTTGATATCAAGTTTGTGGCCTTTTTCTACAAGCAAAACATTCCAGCTACTGTCCGCCTGTCCAAAAGCACTAAGGGTCAGAAAAAGTAAAAAGCTTATTGTTGTTAATTTTCTCATCGGTCGTTTTTTACAAACTCAATGCACTTATATTATCTCAGCCTTAGTCAATTATTATTAATTTCTCCTCGGCAATAATCTTGTTTTCTTCAGTCAGCCTAATGATATAAAGTCCACTTGTAAGATTGTCACGGGATAAGACAACTGTCTGCCCCAAAATATTATTTACTTGCTTTAGTGCCTGCCCGTAAGCGTTGTAAACTGTCAGACTTGCATTTTTTAAATCGTAAGTTGTCTCTATAGTTGTCGCCGAAATAAAGGGATTTGGAAAAATAGAGAAGTGATTATTGTTTGAATGTTCATTCACTGCCAAGATGCTTTGCCCCGATTGTATGCAGGCATTTGGACTGCTTTCGTAGGCATAATCTTTTATAGTGAAAGATGAGGAAGTGGCAAAAACATCAAAGCGAGCCCAGCCATAGTATGTGTTTGCCCCCACAATTAGTTTTAGGGCTAAATGTTTATCTGTTGCAGCCGGCCAATAACCGATGCTCGTTCCCAAACCCATTGTGCCGGGGTTGTTAGCATCGTACCAGGTAGATAGCGAATCGCAAATACTATTAGAGGCATCTAAGGCCCAAGCAAGATAGTTGCCATTGTCTAAATTGCCCGAATACGCATTGTTGTTTTGAGGGTAGCAGAAAAGCCCAATCGTTCCTGAAGTTCCACCAAATTGAAATATAAAATCAACAATTGTATCATTATTCAAATCCAAAGAGTAAGTTGCATTGGGGGTAGCGTCGGCTATGTCGGTATATATAATTTGAGCATCTGATTTATTGCTGAAAAGTAATAATGTCAATAGGCAATAGAAGGATGCCGCTTTTTTCAGCAATATTATTTTTGTTCCCATTTTAAACAGTATTGATTATCGTGCTAAGGTCGCACTATTATTTGTAATGTCAATACTGTTTTGTGCTTAGGTGTTTTTACTAGGTATTTTATTTTTTAAATGAATCTTGTATGAAAGCTGAGATTATTCTTTGTTCTTCCTGCCAAATTAAACGATAGCTGTTGTGAGCTGTTTTTAATTAAACTTTTTCAGTTTATTAATCTATTTGACAAAATCTCTCTCGAACTTTTTTGGAATTTACCTTATTATGAGGCCAAATATAAATCGTTTTAACAATATATGAATCAGCATCTAATAAATTGTATTCATCAATTGGTGTACTAACAATATTACTTCGTATTCAACCAGTTCTTTTCCAAGTATATTGAGATGCGCCTTGTTTAATTTAAAGTATAAATAAAAATATAATTTGATTGAAAAATTATTTACTAATCAAAAGTTTTGTAACCTGTTGTCCCTTTTTACTTTTGGTAATAAGAAGATAAATGCCGTTTGCCATTTCACTCATGTCAATATATTCTTTATCATTTGCAGGTATAAATCTCATTAGCTCATTTCCCAATAAATTTGTAATTATCATTAGGTCTGAGATTTCCGTATTACTGATACAGAATTTTCCTGTTGATGGATTTGGAAATACAGTTATTGTAGATTGAATATTGTTTTCATTTACACTAACATTAATGCTCTGATTCATTTTATGAACATA
>CAIKXD010000224.1 GCA_903831265.1 uncultured Bacteroidota bacterium | reverse complement strand
AAGGTCAGAAGCGGAAAGGGATTTGAGTTGAAGAATAATAGATTTGGTTTCGTTTAGCGTAATACCTTGCCCGGCATATTGCGTTAATAGAAATGTTTGTAAATCTTCTTCTATCAATACTTCTTCAGGCTTACGGGTTATCGTAATGCCCAAGTGGTGGGGAAAGCCTTCTTTTCCTAATAATTCTGTAAAAGCCTTTTCTAATTTTTCTTCTGTGAATTTCATTTAATAGGCCATTTTAAGAAGGTTAAAATTACTTTCCGAATTCGAGTTAAATAAAAAATCACTGAATATGAATGCTTTAGGAGCTATTTTTAATTTGTTTACAAATAAGATGCACGGATTGTTTTTGGGCTTCCGGTTAAATATAAAGTGACTGATTTTCAATACTTTCATCTCTTTTTCCGTTTTCTAGTTAAATAAACTTAAGCCCAATAAGTCAAATACAAACTGAATTTTTTTGATTCGCTTTCTGGGTCTTTTGGCTCAATCTTCTAATAGTTTATTCAACGCATTTTGCAATAGTTGTTTATCGGGCAAATACAATTGGTACTTACTCAACAGTACCTTATTGGTAATACTATCGGTCGCATATTCAACCAAAATATGGTTTTTTTTTGCACCTAATATTATACCAATAGGTTCGTTGTCGCCTTCGGTAGCTTCTTCTTTTTTGAAATAGTTGAGATAGAGATTCATTTGCCCTACGTCAAGATGGTCTATTTCACCTCGTTTCAAATCTACTAACACAAAACATTTTAATATTCGGTGATAAAACAGCAGGTCTAAATAAAAATGTTTACCTCCAATACTCATACGGTATTGCCTACCTATAAATGCAAAACCTTTGCCCATTTCCATAATAAATTGCTGCAAATTGGAGATTATTCTTTCTTCGAGTTCGCTTTCCAAATATTGATATTGCTCGGGTATATTTAAAAAATCTAGCACAAAAGGGTCTTTTATTAAATCGTCAGCAGTTTCTACCAAGTGCCCTTCGTTGGCTAATTTTAAAACACCTTCTTTGTCTTTACTTAGTGCCAATCGCTCAAATAAAGAAGTTTTCATTTGACGCTTCAAATCTCTTACACTCCATTTTTCGTGTTCGCATTGTTTGCTGTAAAAGCTTATTTCTAAAGGGTTATCGGCTTTTAATATCTCAAAATAATGGCTCCAAGTCAATAAGTGAGACAGTGTCTCACTTATTGGGAAACATTGGTATAACTTACGCATATACAGCAAGTTAGACCTACTAAACCCTTTGCCGTAAGCAGTTGTAAGGTCTTTTGAAAGCCTTTCGAAAAGTTGTGTGCCATACTCAGCTCGTTGATTTCCTTTTTGCTCAAATTCTACAATATGCTGCCCAATATGCCAATAGGTTTGTACCAAAATAGTATTTACAGCCTGTGCGGCTTGCTGCCTGCCGCTTTGCAGCAAACTGCCTATTTGGGTTATTAATTGTTGGTAAGGTACTTTAACTATTTCCATTTCTAATTTTCTATGGTCGCTAATTTGGAAAGAAGCAAATCTTTTAGTTCTGTTAGCTTTTGATTTTGTTTTGTCAATACTTCCTTATTATCAATTATGATTTT
>CAIKXD010000223.1 GCA_903831265.1 uncultured Bacteroidota bacterium | reverse complement strand
ATTGAGATTTTTGATTTATAACTTCTGTTAACCTTGGTGGAATTATTGCCCCGTTTGTATTTTTATCAAAATCAAACCCAACTATCTCGCCACCTTCAATAAGTTTATTATTTTCATCATGTACCGCTTTAGCTGTTGGGTCTGTTAATGGCTTCTCCCTATAAACTTCGTTACCTGTAACAACAATTGTCTTTGAATTTGCAAATTCAGAAAGCTGTTGTTTTAAACCAGAAACGTGAGAATTTCCGGTAATCGCTATTACCACATCTGGAATCGATTTACCACTTAGCTCCCTTCTAATATCATCTGCCATTGTTTGATGAACTAATCGGTAGTTTAACACGCCACCCAGTAAATCGTGATAACCACTTGCCCTACTAAAATCTAGAGTCCTTTCAATTTCTATTGGATAATCCTTTTTAATTTTAAGCGGATAAAGATTAAATCTAGGTGGACTTCCAGTATCAAACGACCATCGGTCTTTAACATCATTTAGAAACGCATCCGTAGGATTACTTGAGACCGATGGATTGTTATACTCTGAGATATGTATTACTAATGCAGTGTAATTTTCTGGCGATGCTGCAACTTCAGGGTTAGATAAGCCATCCAGTAGAGATCCAATATTTTTTTCATTTTGTGGATCTAGCGTCTTTATAATAGACGAGCGCATTTCCTGATATCTATCATTATGGTCGCGATCACCATCTATACGCAAATCTTTTAACTGTTGCACCAAATTACTTACTCGGCTTGCAAAATGACTACTTTCTTGCTCTGGATGAACATAATTTCTCTCAACAGCTTGTAAAAATCCATTTATATTGCCTGTGCAGTTATTGTTAGCACACCAGGTGTCTATATGCGTTAATAGTAATTCTTTATCTTCGCTGGTTATTTTTTCTGCTGGATCAGACAACCTGTTTAATAAAGGCTCAACAGTACTTGACATACCAGAAGTTTCGAATGTCTCGCTGATGGATTGAAGTACCCTTACTCTATCATCCCCATCTAATTTTTCTAATTGTTCTACTAATTGATTTTGTTGACCAAGTTTATCCCAATAATAAGGTCCTTTTGCAATTTCTCCTTTTTCAAGGTCGTCTTCCAGGATTTGTAGCATTAAAGGATTATCAATGGTTCCTTGTGCTCTATAATGATTAAATACGTCTTTGGCGGTTCCTGTTTTTATTTCATCTGGAAGCTCTGTCCAAGCTTTTGGTACCAGATTACACCATCTTTGTTTAACATTTCCCATCGGAACCATTCTTTGGCCATTTGGACCTATGCTGTCTAAAAACTCTGTAGTTTGCCTGTGATCTTCTTCTGATGGAACGCCTCCTTTCGATGGAACGTTCCACAACCCCTTTAATTGTGTCTCAATAGGAATTGGATTACCGTCCATTCCTCCACCAGAAAGCCAATTAACCCTATATTCCTGAGTTCCGATTTCTGAAAAAGCTTTTACAGACAAACCTTCACTTTCACATTTTTCAATGAGCTGTTTTAGTAAGGAAGAATAAGTCATGTCATTATGTTCCCTTTCAGCAACATAAATTACTAGCGGAGAACTATTGCTAT
>CAIKXD010000222.1 GCA_903831265.1 uncultured Bacteroidota bacterium | reverse complement strand
CTTCGCCTGAAATAATATTTTTTGTTTCATGAAAAGAAAAAGCGGCCATGTTTCCGATGGACCCAAGTGGTCGCTTAACACCATCATTGCCCGTATAATAGCTATCGATGGCTTGTGCTGCATCTTCTATCACATACAAGCCGTAATTATTTGCTAAGGCCATTACCTTATCCATGTCGCAAGCAATACCGGCATAATGCACAGGCACGATTGCTTTTGTTTTTGGTGTAATTAGTGCCTCTATTGTTTCTGCATCCATGTTTGGATTGTCTTGCATAGAGTCGGCAAATACAATTTTCGCACCACGCAACACAAACGCATTTGCAGTACTTACAAAAGTGTAGGAAGGCATTATCACTTCATCACCAGGTTGCAAATTGATAAGTATTGCTGCCATTTCTAGGGCATCTGTACAAGAGGTGGTTAGTAAACATTTGTTGAACTTGTAGCGATCTTGAAAATACTGTTGGCAAAGTTGTGTATACTTGCCATTTCCAGATATTTTTTTCGAACTTACGGCATCCGCAATATATTCGTACTCTTTACCTGTAAGGTGTGGCTTATTAAAATATATCATTTTTCTGTTTTTTTAATTATATCTTACTTAAGATATCTCTATCTCATTACTTTTTTTGCTGAATAATGTAGATCGGGCAGGTAAATGCACTTCAAACGCTTGGGTATCCTTCATTATAATGGCACCTGCAGCTACAAGTGTAGCATCTCCTATACTGATAGCATCCCTGAAAGTAGAGTTAACACCCAAAAAGACATTGTTGCCGATTTTTGTAAATCCCGATATCACTACATGTGATGATATAAAATTATGATTGCCAATCACAACATCATGACCGATGTGATTGCCCGACCAAAAGACATTATTTGAACCAATCGATACAAAAGGCTGAATGGTATTATCTTCTAATATTAAATTATTATCCCCAATTGGTTCCTCCGTTAAGAAGCTGCATTTACTGCTAATATAATTTGGAAGTTTATAACCAAGCGCTTTCAAATGGTTGTATTTATCTTCTCTGATTTTATTCATCTTTGAATACCCAATGCCGATAAATGCATCATAGTCTGATGGCGGATGCGTTTCTAAAAGTGTTTCTAGTGGTATTACAGATAGACCACAGAAGCTTTCTTCCGTGATGTAAGCTTTATCAACCGCAAAACCGACAACATCATATTCGCTGTCATTTTTAAAATAGTAATGGGCCAATTTTGCATTGCTGGTATTCCCAATTATTATTAATTTTTTAGTTTTCATATTTTAAATGACTTCATATATTGTGTCGTTTCTTTACCTAGGTTTAAAATCATGTCAATAATCGAAACACCATGCTCAAACTGTCCATATAATTGTGGGTATTCCTTATAGCCCGAGTAATCAAAATAATTCAGTGTCACCCCTTTGCTTAAGAATTTATCTTCCTCTATATATTGCTTGGCATTTGGACCTGTGTAATAATGATCGACTCCAAGCTCAACACAGATATCCACCATTTTTTGTGTTCGATCTTCGCTTAAAACAAATTCCTCTGAACGCCTATATTCTGTTTTTATGCCAAGAAAATGGCCAATTTCCTCTAAAAAATACGCATTCACCTCACTTAGCTTATCGAAGTTGCAATTCATGTACAAATTTTCTAACCAATCTTTATGGTCTTTGAAACACGCTGAATCCTTGTAATTCTGTTTAATGCTTTCCCAATGCGAGCGGTTCCAAGATTTATCGGAAATAAGGGTTTCATTGATTTTTTGATGAAACTTACCACTTACTTCCACTGGAATCGATAACCACTTAAGCCCTTGGGGTGTTTTGATATAATTTCTGTTTCTCCAATCGCGCTTGGTATATTGCATATCATCATAAATAACAAAAATATCTACTTGGTTGATGCTATCAAAATACCCTTTCCAAGGAATATAGTTCGATTGTGTGATGATACAAGATTTCATTGTGTAAATTTTATGATTGATTTATTTTTAAATTTCGCGATTTTAATATTTTAGAATTTACCAAATTCTTTCTTCTTTCGAATTGGCTATACCTCAAGAATTGCAAGCCCTATGCCTGTTCGTCCGTAATCGTTACCGTTGTATAGCATGTGTAATTGACCATTGTGTTCGAATACACATGGATAACACACCATCTCACTATCCCATGCACTCTCTGTGACAGTTAACCCCACCAATTCGTCTTTTCTAACCCAGTGTTTACCATCTTCCGATTCGGCATACCCAATGCGGTATTTTTCTGAATAGGGGCCTCCTCTATAGGAATACCACATTTTATAGCCTTCATTTGTTATTAAAACGCGTGGTACAGATATAGCATACTCATTTGGGTAAGCAAAATCAATGGCGATATTATTATTCCTTTCCCAGTGGATCAAGTCATTCGAAGTTGCCCATTTGATATGGTAGCGGTGCATGGTTTTACCCTCTATTTTTTCCCATCCAATACAAGATAAATAATACATCATATACCCTCCTTTGTAATTAATCACACAATTTGAGGCTACAAAATGTGGTTCTAAATAATTTCTGTCTATTATAGGGCCTCTAAATTGCTTTTTAAAAGTGTTACCACCATCCTCGCTTATGGCCAACCCAATCGAATTTCTGAATGGCACAGTCAACCCTAAATTCCAGCCAATATAAAATAAATAAATCTCACCCTCCTTTTCAATTATGGAGGTTAACATGATGCCACTGTCATCAAAGGCACCCAATTCTCCTAAAGGTAATAATTGGTCAGATTCACTGATGACCTTGCCTTCATTAAAGTTATAATCAATGAAAAATGGAAGCGAACGGTTTTGGTCGTCTCGAGCTGAAAAAAAAATACGGTAGACTCCCTCCTCCTTTGAAATTGGTAAAATAAAGGGGACAGCTGAATAGCCTATGGCACCCTTTGACAAAATAGTGCTCTTTAAAGGGTCGAATATCAAGCCATTTTTAATCCATTTTTGCATAAGGTTTTTAATTTGTAATGTTTTTTGCTACTTTGAAAATCTACTTTTAAATTTAAGGAAGATTGATTCAAAATATCTATAGGACAATGTTGCAATGATAATTGTGATAATAAAACTGAATGGATAAAGTATCCAATTTGTGGTGAAATGCATTAATTGTGCAATGTGTAATGCTAAAAAAATTCCAATTGGATGAAACATATATAATCCATATGAGATTTTACCTAAGTAATTTAAGGTACTATTTTCTAATGATATCTTAAGCTCTCTGTTTGAAGAAAAATTTAATATTAAAATACCAAATAGAATTGAATAAATGATTGTATGTAAATATATATCTAGTGCCATAAATAAAATAGTGCTAACTATAGTTATATAGAAAAATGTAGTGTTCAGAAAAACTTTAAGTAACCTATTCTTTTGAAAAAGTACAATACCAAAAAAACCTCCAATAGCCATACAATCAATCCTGAATGTTCCCCAATATGGTTGAATAATGTCTTTGAAAGGAATATGTTTAGAGAAATCAGACATGAGAAATTCACCCATAAAAAAATAAAAAAAAACTATTAATATCATTAAACTCAATCGGTATTTTTTAATCCGCTTAAATAAAACCGGCCAAATTATATAGAATTGTTCCTCGGTTCCTATTGACCACGTATGGGATGCAAATGGCACCATTCCTAACATCGTTAAAACTAAATTAGGAAATAATATTACATATAAGAATATTTTTAAATATAGATTTGAGTATATCACATCCTTTCCATAGTCAGGTAAAATAAAAATATTTATGTTTGGTAAAATGACTATTGCCAAAAATATGATTAAGAAATACAATGGCCATATCCTGAGAATTCTTCTTATATAAAATTTTTTAATATTTATTGTCCTTGTCTTTCTTTCTTCAGACAAAAGAAGATATGTTATTAGAAACCCACTCAACACAAAAAATAAATAGACACCTAATTTACCAATTAAATTAACAAAAGGAATTTTATCCCAATAACTATCCAAATAAAACAGCGATTTTATTTGTTCAATATGATGCACAATAACCATACCTGCTGCTATAAATCTTAAGCCATTAAGATTAGGAAAATAAATTGCTCCCTCTTTTAATTGCATCTGTTATAGAATAAATTGTTTGTTAAACTCATAATCATTGTTTATTCTATATTTTATATCTAATTATTTTATAAAAATTGATATCCGCCTATCATTATTATATCTGGCAACAGGAAAAGTTTTTACTAGTCGGTAATTTTCCTTTACGCAAAATTTGAATTCATGATTTGTAAAATGGGACCCCTCAAAATCCAATTCCAAAATAAAGATAACATCGAACACCTTGTTTTTCACTAATTCCAAATATTTTTTTTTCTCTTTATCAAAGAGAAGTACATTATTATCTGGCCACAACGGTAGTTCCTTTACCCTTTGAGAAGGAACCTCCATTTCGAAAGGTAGGGCAGTAAAGTTTGCAAAGCATAAGGGCGCTTTCTTTACTCTATAAACAGCATCTATTAAATTTATACAATACTGAAAATCGGCCCCATTGCTTTTATAGTTTCTACTACTTCCCATCGCTTTAAACCTCGACTTTTCTGTCATTGCTTTGGTTCCTAATAAACCATTTGGATGAAAATAATAAATAGATTTAAAAACCTGATTTAAGTTGAGATAAAGAAAAATAAGCAATGCGAAATTTACAGTTAACAATGCCCTGAAATTAACCTTTATTAGGATAAAAAGTTGTATTAAAACAGTCGCTACTAAAAATGCAACAGCATAATTTAAATATGGAAAATTACTGGTAGT
>CAIKXD010000221.1 GCA_903831265.1 uncultured Bacteroidota bacterium | reverse complement strand
TATCAATATAGTCATCAAAATATTCATGATATAGACTCACTTAACCAATATGAAGAAGGCTTAGCAAGAAAAAAAGTAGCGTTTAATTGGATTAAAGAAAATCCTTTGGATGAAATTAAACTAAGTTTTAGGAAGTTACTTCTCTTTTTTCTACCACGTAATTTTGAATTTCTTCCATTCAATCAACTGCCTAATCCTATTAATTTTATTTTTTATGTGGGCTTTTTGGCTTGTGTAATGATGAGTTTTTTTTATAAAAATAGATTTTGGGATATTGAAAAAACAATCATACTTATTCCTATTCTAGGGGCTATTGCGCTTACTTTAGTATTTTTTATGGGTGCAAGATGGCGCTATTATGCCGAGCCTTTTATGATTATTTTTGCCTTCATGTTTTTAAAGCACATGCTGCCAACCATAAACTTATTGAAAAATAAATTTGATGGATTTCAAAAATAGTTATCTTTGTACTCCGAATTTAACAACACTTTACGGTTTGTTAAATACTATGGTAGGTATAGCTCAGTCGGTTAGAGCATCAGATTGTGATTCTGAGGGTCGTGGGTTCGAGCCCCATTACTTACCCCAATTGAAGGCTTCCCCAAAGGAGGCCTTTTTATTTTAACGATATAATTTGCTTTTATACCTCATCAATAAAGAAATTAAGCTGGAATTACGCAATAAATATGCGCTTGGCGGTATATTTTTGTATGTAATTGCTACGGTATATACTTCGTATCTTTCATTTAAAAATATAATTCACCCTGCCACATGGAATGCCCTTTTTTGGATTATCATGTTATTTGCATCTATCAATGCCATCTCTAAAAGCTTTGTGCAAGATAGTAACGGCCGACAATTGTATTACTATACCATCCTTAAACCTCAAACCGTAATTCTATCTAAAATGATTTATAATGCCATTTTAATGGTCTTTATGAGTCTGCTTTGCTTCGCTTTTTATTCGGTTTTTATTAATTATTTAGTTCAAAACTTACCTATGTTTTTATTGTCGTTGTTGTTAGGAAGTATTGGTTTTTCTACCATCCTAACTATGGTATCAGCTATAGCTGCTAAAACCAATGGCAATTTTAGCATGATGGCAATTTTGAGCTTTCCTATGCTCATACCATTTTTAATTACACTAATTAAAGTTTCAAAGTTGGCCGTAGATGGAATCGACAACTCAGTTTGTTATCCATATTTGTTGGTGTTAATATTGATTAATATTGTGGTAGTTGGTTTGTCTTATATATTATTTCCTTACCTTTGGCAGGACTAATTTTTTTTCATTAAAGTACATTACCAAACACAACCTATGGCAAATTTAAAGTGGTGGAAAATTGCAGCAATTGTTTTAGTTCTATACACCATTATTGCGGGTTTTTTGATGCCAGTTCCCACATTACCAATTCTTCACGAGTCAATACGCAATTTATATTTCCATGTAACCATGTGGTTTGCAATGATTATTATCCTTGCTGTATCGGTAGTTCATGGTGTAAAATTTTTAAATAAAGGCCAACGTTATAATGATATTGTTTCCTCTGAAGCGGCTAAAGTAGGCATCTTATTGGGAATTTTAGGTACTACAACTGGTTCTTTATGGGCCAATAATACCTGGGGTGCCTGGTGGGTAAATGATCCTAAATTAAATGGAGCAGCCATTAGTTTACTATTTTATTTTGCCTATCTTATTTTACGCAGCGCCTTGCCCGATGAAGATAAAAGAGCCCGTGTAAGTGCCATATACAATATTTTTGCATTTACCATGATGTTGGTTTTTATTGGCGTACTGCCACGAATGACAGATTCTTTACATCCAGGCAATGGTGGTAATCCAGGCTTTGGTGGTTATGATTTAGATGGTAATATGAAAATGATATTTTATCCCGCCATAATTGGATGGTCTTTACTAGCAGTTTGGATTTTAAGTCTTCGTGTAGGATTTAAAGTTTTGGTCGAAAAAATTCAAAATAATTAAGATGAAAAAAAATATATTACTATTGTTTTTTGCCTTATTGGCAATACTTACAGAAGGTTTTGCTCAAAACGTTGAAATGGCAGATGGCTTAAGAAGCTCTGGTAAAATTTATGTGGTGGTGGGCGTACTTTGTATTATTTTTATTGGAATAGTAGTTTACTTGATTAACCTCGATCGTAAATTGGCTCAACTAAAAAAGGAAGTGGAACAATTAAAAAATTAGTTTAAACAACTTTAATCATGAAAAAAATACATATCATCATTTTAGTAGTTATTGCAATCTCAATTGCTGCTATTATGGGCACTGTAGCCGATAGTAGCACTTATGCAACTTTTAACACAGCTGTTGCAAATGAAGGTGATGAATATCATGTTGTAGGAAAATATGTAAAAGACAAAGGCATTGAATACAATCCGCAACAAAATGCCAACAGATGTGTTTTTTATTTGAAAGACAATGAAAACAAGGAGTTAAAAGTGATATACAATGGCGCTAAACCCCAAGATTTTGAAATGAGTGAGCAAATTGTTGTTACAGGAAAAGCCGAAAATGGCGTTTTTGTGGCCGATAAAATTTTAATGAAATGTCCATCTAAATACAACAATACAAGTGATCCATCAAAAACCACAAACAGTTCAGATACTTAATAGCATTTAATGGATATTCAATACATCGGAGAACACCTCTTACCAGGCCAATTAGGCAATTTATTTTTAGTACTTTCCTTTACAGCAGCTTTACTATCTAGCATTGCCTATTATTTTGCTTCCAACCAAAATGAGTTAGAAAATAATAGTTGGCACAAGATAGGCCGCATGGCCTTTTACCTGCACGGTTTTTCAGTTATTGCTGTAATGGTTACCTTGTTTTACATAATTTTTAACCACTATTTTGAGTATCAATATGTATGGCAACATTCATCAAAGTCACTGCCGGTGCGCTACATGATGTCATGCTTTTGGGAAGGGCAAGAAGGTAGCTTTTTATTGTGGTCGATTTGGCATGTGGTGTTGGGTTTTGTGTTGATTAGAAAAGCAGGAAAATTTGAAGCGCCTGTAATGACCATTTTTAGCACGGTTCAAGTATTTTTATCGTCTATGTTATTGGGAATTTATATTTTCGATTATCATTTAGGAAGCAATCCTTTTATCCTCCTAAGAGAGCATCCCGAATACATGGAATTACCTTTTGTAAAGGTTCCAGAATATCTTACCAATTTAGATGGAAGAGGCTTAAATCCCTTATTACAAAATTATTGGATGACCATTCATCCTCCTATCCTATTCTTAGGATTTGCATCCACGCTAGTTCCATTTGCATTTGCCATGGCTGGTTTGTGGAAAAAACAACATGCTGAATGGGTTGCCCCTGCCCTAACTTGGACCTATTTTGGTGTTATGATTTTAGGAACTGGTATTTTAATGGGTGGCGCTTGGGCATATGAATCGTTGAGCTTTGGCGGCTTTTGGGCTTGGGATCCAGTAGAAAATGCTTCTCTAGTGCCCTGGTTAGTGATGGTTGGTGGAGCGCATGTGATGTTAATTTACAAAAATAGGAAGCAGTCTTTATTTACTGCTTATGTGCTTATAATATTGACTTTTATACTAATATTATATTCCACTTTCTTAACTCGTTCGGGGATCCTAGGTAACACTTCTGTTCACGCATTTACCGATTTAGGTATGAGCGGACAATTGCTGGTTTACTTGTTATTTTATGTATTAATTGCAGCAGTTTTATTAATTAAAAATTACAAAGCAATCAATATTGATAATGTAGAAGACAATAGCACTTCAAGAGAATTCTGGATGTTTATTGGCGCACTAGTTTTACTAGTTTCCGCCTTTCAAATCACTTTTACCACTTCTATTCCTGTAATAAATAAATTGTTTGGCAGCAACTTAGCACCTCCAACAAAAGCTGTTGAACATTACAACTCGTGGCAAATACCATTTGCTATTATTGTGGCTTTGTTAATGGCCATTACACAGTTCTTTAAATACAAGCAAAGCGATTTAAAAACTACTTTAAAAAAGTTAATGGTTTCAATCATTATTGCCGCAGTAGCTACTGTGGTTGCTGTTTTTACATTGGAGTTATATAATGGATTTTTAATTGCCTTATTTTTTACTTCTTTTTTAGCCATCACCAGCAACATCGATTACATCTTTAAGGTGTTAAATGGAGAAATTAGAAAAGCAGGTGCCTCTATTGCTCATATCGGCTTTGGAATGATTTTATTAGGCGCGTTAATTGCCACAGGTAAAAGTCGTGTAATCTCTCAAAACACTTCAGGTATTGATATTTCAAAACTAGGAAAAGAATTTAATAACATGGAAAATATCATGTTGGCCAAGCATGATACCTTGCAAATGGGTGAGTATTTTTTAAGCTACAAAGGCCGCAGAATTGAAGGCGTAAATCATTATTTCGATATCGATTATTTTAAACGCAACGAAAAAGGAAAATACGATTTGGCTTTTACTCTAAGCCCTATTGTACAAACAAATCCGCGCATGGGTAACTCTGCTGAGCCCGACACTAAACATTATTTACATAAAGATGTGTACACACATATTACCTATGCCGAAATGGAGCCTCCGCAAGAGAATGGCCACAATCATGATGACAAAAATGGCTACAAGCAATTTGCTTCTGCTACAATGGCTATTGGTGATACAATTTTTGGAAGTAAAAGTTTAATCGTATTAGAAAACATTTTCAAAGAGGCCGATTCTGTAAAATTTAATTTTGGCGCAAATGATATTGCTGTAGGTGCAACTTTTAAAATTATTGATATTCATAATAAAACTACTTATGCAAAACCAATTTATCTTATTAAAGGTAATATGGTAAGCCCTATTGATGCCGAAGTAGAAAACATGGGTGTAAAATTATCTTTTAAAAATATTCATCCCGATAACGGTAAAATTGATATTGATTTATCTGAAAAAGATACCGGAAGCCAAGAGTTTATTATTTTAAAAGCTATTGTTTTCCCTTTTATCAATGTGCTCTGGCTAGGCTGCGTAATCATGATTATTGGTACTGTGTTGGCCATCAGAGAGCGCCTAAAAAAATCGCGACTAAACATTGCCTAGTAGCATTTTTAAGAATAGTTTTTCAGATATTTGTTGATAAATGAAAACGCAAAGTGTAGTTATTTTTGGTTGTGGCAATGTGGCCAGCTATTTTGCCGAAAGGTTTAAGCTGCTTAACTTTACAATATTACAGGTATATCATCCCAACATTCAAAAAGCAAACACGCTTGCCAGCTCATATCAAGCAACGGCAATTGATCATATTAGTGAAGTAAACCAACAAGCAGACATCTACTTTATTGCTGTTAAAGACAGCGCTATACAAAGTATTGCAGCGCAGTTATCAATCACAAACGGTATTGTATTGCATACTTCGGGCTCCATTAAATTAGAGGTGCTTAATAAACATGCTAGGGCAGCTGTTTTTTATCCGCTACAAACCTTTACCAAAGGTATTAAAACAGTGAACCAATATTTTCCTTTACTCATTGAAAGTAAAGAAAAAAATGATGAAGCTTATTTAGAGCAACTAGCTTTGAAGATGAACATGCAAGTGCATTTTATGAATAGTATTGAAAGAACTGAAATACATTTAGCAGCTGTTTTTGCAGCAAATTTCGCCAATCATTGCATTAAAATTGGTTATGATTTAATGGCCTCAAAAAAACATCCATCAGCCATGTTATTGCCTTTGATTAAGGAAAGCATTAATAAACTCAGTTATATTACACCACACGAGGCGCAAACTGGCCCTGCTATTAGGCATGATGATGTTACAATTGAAAAACATTTACAAATGCTCAACAATAACCATTCATTACAGTTGCTTTACGAATTACTAACTAAAAACATTCAATCATCTAATCAATAATATAAAAGGATATGCCTGAAAAGAATTTTAAAACCTTATTGCCACATATTAAATTAATGGTGTTTGATGTTGATGGAGTGCTAAGCGATGGTTCTATACATTGCTTTAATGATGGCGAACAATTGCGTGTACTAAACATTAAAGATGGGTATGCATTACAACTGGCCATAAAAAAAGGAATTCGTATTTTAATTATCAGCGGTGGAAAATCTGAAGCAGTGGTTAAACGATTGAATCTATTAGGTGTAACCGAAATTTTTATGGGAGTGCATCACAAATTGCCCATTTTACAAGAGTTTTTAATTGAACACAAAATTTCTTTAGAAGAAACATTATACATGGGCGATGATATCCCAGACATGGAATGTTTGAAGCACGTTGCAGCATCTACCTGTCCTGCCGATGCTGCCAATGACATTAAACCCATTTGTTTATACGTATCTCAACTTGGTGGAGGAAAAGGTTGTGTAAGAGATGTTATTGAGCAAGTGTTGAAAGCACAACATAAATGGTTAGACGCTGATGCGCATACGTGGTAGTTATTTACAACTGTGCGAATAGAGAGTAACTAAAAACGAAACAGAAAAACCAAAGATTGATAACTTAATTGAACTCATTACTTGGCTGGGGCAGCACCAATAGACAGTATTTTAGTAATAGGTGTTCAATTATGTCAATAACAATCACCCGCTAAAATGGGCACAAAAGCACATTTACCATAGCCATTAGTTTTTTGCCAATTTGGAAGTTCATATATCTTTTTTAAATTTGTAACAGGTTTGAAGTTTTTAGCATCTGTTGCGCGGCCAGGGCAAAACATGCAAATGATTATTTGTCATATTTCAACAAAAAAATATAGCTAATAAAATAAAGAATGTTTCCTTTTAATAAGTAATTCAATGAAAAGAATATACTTCCTATTTATCCTATTATTATTCCCATTTCTTGGCTTTACGCAGAACAAAACTATTGACTCGCTGCAAAGTGTTTTAAAAACCCAAAAAGAAGATACCAATAGAGTAAAAATACTAAAAAAATTATGCTGGTGTTATGGCGAAATTGGAGAGTACCAAAAGGCAATTTCATGCGCAAATCAAGGAATAGCATTAGGTCAAAAATTAAATTTTAAAAAAGGAATTTCAAATTGTTATTCCGAAATTGGTATTATTTATCAAGACCAAAGCAATTACCCAAAGGCATTGGAATATCACACCAAATCGTTAAAAATAAAAGAAGAATTAGGTGACAAAAAAGGAATTTCG
>CAIKXD010000220.1 GCA_903831265.1 uncultured Bacteroidota bacterium | reverse complement strand
TGCATTTATCACCAATACATCATTTAAGATATAAATATCCCCAACTAACAGGTATTTTACACCTAATAATTTACCGGCTTTTACAGAGGACGACTTATCGACTGCAGCAGACGCTTGAAAATTCTGCTCTTTTAAAATCTTCTGAATTTGTGCTCGTTCTACGAGTTGAAGTCTTTTGGGGGATACGTTTGCTTCAATATCGGAAATAAGCATACTGCTCATTGCTTTTCCTAATCCATCATATTTTGCAATGCCACTTGTATTCTCAAAATCAAGTATGGCAACTTTTATTGTTTGAGCATATAGCGTCGAAATACTAAAAAAAATAATTGAAAATAATGTAGTTATTTTTCTCATACTATTTTATTTTTAAAATTAAATTTTTTGCCGGGTCAAACGCTGGATATGTTGTTGATATTTTAACTAAAATTTCTTTTGCTTTTTTCTTATCTCCTTTATCAAAATAATCCAATGCTTCAGAATACAAGTTTGCATCTTCAAATGACAAGGCCTTAGTTTTCTCATTAAGCTCTATCGCTTTCTTTTCTGAGTCTGATAATTTTATATCAAGCGTATTGATAATTTTCCAAGCTAATTGTTTTTGAATCTTAAAGAAATTAGAAGTTTCCCCATCCACACCATCGGCTTTTAATATTTTACCTGTTTCCACATCAATAAATCGAGCATCTAATCTTAAACTTCCCATCATCTCAAAATAACCTCCGGTTAAAATAATTTGAGCCCCCAATAATTTACCAACTTTTGACGCAGTATTGGGGTCAAATTCTTTACTATTATTCAATTTTTGTTCTTTTAAAATACTTTCTAATTTGTCTCTTTCAACAATTGCTAACATATTAATATTTGATAAATCTGTAATAAGCATATCTGCCAAGCCTTTTTTTAGCTTATCCATAGATGGTTCTCCTCCAGAATTATCAAAATAAATTATAGCAATTCTTTTTGCATTCTTATCCTTTGTCCTTGCATTAAGATCCTTCGTGGCTGTCAAATCATCTGTACTAGACATATTTTTTAATTCTCCGTCTCCTTTAACAATTTCTTTTACCTCTTTTAAATCATTGCCAATATCAGTTGTAGCCGAAGTTTGTTTTTGTTGAAAAAACAAAACAGCTCCTGTTATAAGCAATACTAAAGTTATACCAATTATTACAATAACATTTCGCTTTTTAATAGATGAAGTATCCTTTCTAAGTTCTTTAGTATCTATTTTTAATTCAGCTACCGTTTCTTTAATATGCTCAATATTCCCAGAAATCTCTTTATTGTCGTCTTTTAATGAGGTGATAAAATCCTCCATATTTGATTTTGATAAATCTAAATATGTGTCAGGGTCAATTTGGGTCTTTTTTGCATTTTTGAGAATTTCAGCAATTGTTTTGTAGTATTCATTCAGGGCTTCAATCTGAATATTTGATACTTTCTTATTGTGTGCAATAGCATTTCTGATAACCCGAATATCTTCAAGAATATACCTCAACGAATCTCTTGTTGATTTTGAAAGTTCAATATTAGAAGAATGAAATATTTCTTCAATTCCTTTAAATATATTTTTATCTAATAGAATGTTGGATAATTCACTGAATGTTGTTCCACTAAGCACCCCTGTTTCGTCGGCACTCTTAAGCCATTTCTCAACCACCTCTTGCTTGAATAAATCTTGCAACTTTAACAAAACATTTTCTTTACCCCCGAGATTTTCATTAACTACATCTCGAATTAACAACTCTAAAGCACGAACCTGTTTTATAGCCATTTCTTCGTTACTAATAGACTCATCAAGATTAAAGTTTATGTTCAGCTTTTTACAAATTGTTTCTAACCATAAGCTAATTCGAAAGCAAGAAATTCTTCCTTTTTTGTTGTCGTCACGGAATTGAAAATACTGTCTTAAAGCTTCCTCAAATTCAACGAGCATTGGTTCAGTTATTCCAAATTTTACAGCAATCACTTGAGCCGATAGTTTACTTTTTATCCTTTTATAGGTATCGAAATTTATTTCCTCGTGCAGGTCTGTAAGAAAAGTAAATATTTCGTTTAATTTAATTTGAATTGTATTTTTTATCATTGTCTAATTATACTTTGAAAATCAAAATGCTCTTTAATTGACTTTTATTATGTATTCTTTGGAGTTTCTGCCCTCAAAGAAAGAAGCATTTTGAATATTTGTTACTTCAGTTTTAGTGACTAAAATTTTAATATCCTAAAATGGCATTTTAGGATATGGAATAAACGAGGTTGCTATTTTACTTAATGCCGGTGCAATTACAAATGTGAGACTAATAATAATTAAGGCATGCAGCCATGCTATTTCTTTATTGTTTTTTATTAGTTCATCTAATTCATTTTCGGGTGTTAAACTCCCTACAATAAAAAAACTGGCTCTAAAAAATATAAATGAAAAAAACCATGTGGTAGCAAAAAATGCTATAGAATAAATTATACCTTTTGTAATTGATTCCTGTTCTAAAAAAAACAACATGGCATCTGATGCTGCATCTGAAATATGAATTAAATTTATACAGGCAGCTGTAATTGATGCTATATATACAATTATGGTTGCTTGATTTTTTGGATGCGAAATTTTTGAGAAAAATGCATTTTGAACTTTTGAAAATGTAAAAATGTAAATAATGCCTAATATTACTAGGCTCAGCAGGTTTAATAAATTGTGTATCATATTTAGGTTATATTATTTTAATTAATTGAAATTCTCCAGTCATTCCATGCGTTCCAGCAATTTTGACCCAACTTATTATCACCTTGAGTAACTTCCCAAGCGTAATATTTTGAGCCATTGTTGTGCCGTATAAATAATTTATTAAAAGGCGGATTGGCAACTTTTACACCAAGCATAGAATGCCCTCCTCCATTAGCATTTCCAATTAAAACAGCAACATCATTATACCCCATTTCTTTTAAAATTGTATAGGCAAAAAGTGATTTAGTATCGCAATCTCCCGTTCGATAAAAAGCAAATTCAAACGGAGCATAAACACCCAAAGGTTTAACGTCATCGCAGCAGCCTAAATCATCCGTAAAAAAACCATTTTGGGGTGGTCTACAATCTTCAGCAGGACTCCCATTTCTGCCACAATTTGCGACTTTACCATCACAAACAAAGGTATAACCTAATGCTTGAATTGAAGAAACAACAAAATCTAAACTTTCTTGATAATTTGATATGCCGGCTGTTTTAATTTCTTTTTTATATGCCTCAACGATGCTTTTTAAACCTTTTTTATCATTAATATACATACTGCTATAAACACCAGGAAAAGCAGACCATGGATCCATTGAGTATTCAGGGTTTAAATTTTGTCTATTATTTGTAGATTTTATTAAATCTCTCTTTGATAATTTAAAAGTTATAGATCTACTTATCCCTTTATAATCTTTCCATTTCCATGTGAACGGAATTAAATCATCTTTTTTTTTCGAAGTAGTATCTGTTTCAATAATTGAGGTAGTATCAATTAAAGGTGGTCTTTCAGCATCTATTATTCTCTCAACTATTCCTTCCTCTTTAAACATTTTATCGGCCAAATGAAAAAAAGCAAACGAAATAAGCAATAGTATTAATACCCAAAATAGATATTGCCCTTTTGTAAAATATTTTTTGTTTTTAAGCATACTTTGCTGATTTCTTAAAGCGTTCAACCAAATCTTCAGTTGTAACCTGTTTTAAAATTTCAACACATCGCTTTTGAGTTTTTAAGTAATGATAAAACGAAATGGATATCTCATGCAAAGCTAGTTCCCTTACATAATAACCTTTTTGAATTTCCTTACTTTTAAATATTAAAATCAACGGCAACAAAAAAATGGTTAAAAAAATTAAATCCAATATAAGCTTCCAATATCCCAAGCCTGCATGCAATACATTTATGATCAGAAGCAAAGAATTGCAGTGAAATAGTGTAAATTCTTTTCCTTCCTGGGGAGTAAGCATGTTTTTTAATATCCATGAATCAGGCACTTCTTGTCTGAGAGTATTTGCAGTTGCATCTAACACTTCGTTAACCTGTGACTTAAAAATAAACAACTCCAATCCGGTAGAAAAAACCAGAGCAATAATTGACAAGAAACTCAGACGAATAGCCATTGTTAAAATAGACGTTGTAATTTTGTATTTGTTGGCATAGTATTCCGGAAACTTTTCCCTTAATTCATCTTTTCTGTCATTAACTATTTTTCTAATGGCTTCTTCTGGCATTTGAGCTATCTCATTAATTTTAAAATTATCTATAAAATCATGGTATTGTTTTTCATGTTTAATTTGATATTGACCTATTCCGCTTTTTTCGGCATTAATAGCACTAATGGTTAAAAACCTGTACAAGTTAAAAATAACCAAACTTAAAAACAATCCTGTGCAAATGGCTACTGTCCAGCTATGAAAAATAATAAGTAAATAAATGATAGATGAAATTAATACAAATAAGGCAATCATTATCATCATGATGACGAGCATAGAAAAGATAAATTTCTGACGATTTTTATCTTCATCAGTCACCTTTTTCATGATGCCATCATCAATTCCTACAAGTTTATACCAACTCATAATCTTAATATTTGACTATTTTAATTTCAACACGCATATTTCTATTCCACTTAAATTCTTCACCGTCAATTTCTATTTTTTGCATTAACTCTTCATTACTTAGGTCTAATTTTGATTCACCCATACCAACTGCAGAAACTAAATTTTCTTTTACTCCTCTTGCAACTAAAATATTTTTAATGTGCTGAGCTCTTGCAACATCAGTTGTAATATTGTTATCTTTAAAATATTGACCACCATCACCGTTATAAAACCCTCTTACCTCTACTTCCAAGGTTCTATTTTTTTGTAAAATTTCAACTATTTTATTTAACTGCTCTTCAGAAAACTTTCTAATTTTTGTTGTTCCTCCATAAAAATAAACTTTACTTGATAATTTATCTAATTCTTCTTGAATATCAGCTTTTTTAATACTATCGTTTGAATCTTCATTAATTCTACTAATACTATCAATTTCTTTCAGCAACTTATTATTTTCAATGACAAGACTATCTCTTTCTATGCAACAATTTTGACTGACTTCTTTTTTGTCCCAACAACCTTTTAAAAACCAAAGCATAAAAAGTAAAAGCATTAAAGCTAAAAGCATTCTCCAAATATTGCTTAAACAACCCGAACCAAGCGTTAAACAACCATTCCCAACATTTAAACAGCCTGCATTTCCTGCTGGACCTACAGGATTCGAAGGATTGGTTGGTCGGCCCCAATTATTCCAAAATCTGTTCGGGTCATTTGTTCCATTACCCCCTCCAACCGGATTTTGGGTAGGTTTAATTGGTTTAGGAATAATTGGAGGTGGTTTAATAGGATCCTGAGGATTTGAAGGATCAGGAGGTTTCACCTCATCTTTTAATTTCCCTAATAATTTCCCAGTAATAATACCATAAGTTTTACCATTTAGCTCCCAACTTTCTTTTATTACAGCATCACGCAGTAAAAGCTGTTCAAAATTATAAATGCGGTTGTTATTATTTCCTGCAGCATCTTTTTCTAAATGAAATTGAACATTGGTTACATTGTGCAACAAGTATGACTCTCTGTTACGTAACTGCTCAGGATTATATTCATTTTCATTTTTAACATTTCGAAGCTCTCCACGATATAAGTGTACATCATGTTTTTCTTCTGCCGAGTTGAACTCAGAAATGGTTAAAATTGTTTTTTGATGGGTATAAAAATTACCCTCAAAATCACCAGAAACAATATCAAATTTATCCTTCATTAACTTTACTAAATCAAGTAGTTGTTTTTATAAAATCATCCGGATTCTTTTTTATTTGATCTTTTTCTTTTTCAGCAAAAATGTTAATGGCCTCCTTGGCATTTTCGGTTTCCTTTTCATTTTGATGCTCTATTATGGCAATAATACGCTCAGGGTTATGATTGCGTTTTATTTTAGTAACTTTGCCTTCCTCATCCTTCATATGGTAGATACTTATTCCTTGCTTGGTTTCTAAAATTTGATTTACATTTTCGCTCATATAATCGGAAGGGCCTTTAATTAACATTAGCTTTAAAATTACAGGTGCTATTTCAATTATCATAAATAACAAACGAACCAACCAGATGGGCCAAAATGCCGATCCATAAATTTCAATTTCTTGCCCTTCCACAAGTTTATTTGTTGCTGGATCAAACTTAGGAACAGATTTTCCTGAACTTGATAATCTCTCCAACATCATAATTTGATCGAGAAACCCAGATTTTTCTTTTTTTATTAAATTCATGACAGAGTCTTGCTTACTCTTAATTAAATTTTCATTTATTTTTTGAATTTTTCTTATGGAGTCGCGCTCAGTCTCAATTTTGTTGAGTTTAAAAGTTGATTCGTCTAATTGAGCTTTCATCGCTTTTGCTTCAGGCCCAATACCTCTTCCTCCTCTCATACCAGAAGCTTCCTCTTCAAATGCTTTTGCCCATTTGTCTACAATTAATTGCTGAGCTTTTGCATCTTCTTCTAATTTTTTAACCTTTTCATCAATTTCAGCATTGTGACCAATTTCTATTTGTTCAATTTCATATTTTTTGCTTAAAGCCAATTGATCCATAGATAATTTCCATTCTCTTTCAATTTCTGAATGGAAAATGTACGTTTCTAAAGGCGCGGAGATTGTTAAACCCAATAAAATTGCCATAATCAATCTTGGCAAAGCATTCAACCACTCTTTACCACTTATGGAAGAATCTCCATCACCTTTACCTGTGCTAGAAACTATAAATCTATCGAGATTAAATACAATTAAACCCCAAATAATTGCAACGATGGCGGTAACTGTCCAATTCTCGAAAATGGTATGCATAGCAAAACCCATTGATAAAGCAGCCATAAATCCGGTTGCTAATACAACCCCACCTATACCAACATATTTTACATGATCGGAGTAACTAGAGTATTTTAAAATTTCGGCATCGGCACCTGCGCACCACCATAAAAATTTTGCGCCACCATTTGGTTTTTTGGGCTGATAATCTACATGTTCGTTCATAATTACTTGAAATTAATTGGTTTTAATTGATTAACTGAGTTATATTTTTTTGTGCTAAACGTATATTTCTTTACCATTTTTTGAGACTCGATGATGTGATTCGTATTGGATTTCTCTTTAAAAAAACTTTTAGGCAGGGTGTAACTTAAATTGCTGGTAAAATGCATGCGCAACTTGCTAAAGTAAATATTAGTAGGAACATGCTTTGTAAATGGAATATTCAATGCTCTCGAATCAGAAAACGCGAATGATTTAACCTGATTTACTTGAGATGTTACTAACGCGTCAGATAACTTAGTAACGTCAAGGGTTTTTATTTTATCAAGTGGTATTTCCAATTGCAATTTTTTTTTACTAAAAAGTCCTCTTGCCTCTAAAGTAAAATGTCTTCTGTTTCTGGATATTACTAATTCTGCAGCATTACCGTTTATTTTACCAATTCCGGGATAAAGTTTTACCCATAATGCACCTTCAACTATCCAATACAACATAATTTTACTACCCTCTATTACAAATTCAGGAGATTCGTTTTTAAAATCAGCAGCGTTTTCAGTGTCTGATCTCTCAATTGAATCAGGGTAGAAAGTATATCCAAAATGACTTACATTTAATTTTTGCCAAAGAACTATTTTTTTACAGATTTTAAAAAATACCAATGCATAAGGTATAAATAACATAATAAAGCATACTAAACTAAAATAGCCGATTACTTCTGTTTTATTTAGTGATGCCATCCATTGGTAGAGTTGTACCATAATTTAGTTTGCTAATTTAATTATTTTTTTTAACCTAAAATTTTCCCAATGCTTTTCACCGATAACGCATGGTGTAGTTGTTTCGAGTAATAAAAAATCATTCCCATCGCACTCCACATGCTGTCCTGTAAAAATATTTAACCCTTTAACTGCAACCATCATATGGGGCTCGGCAGTAATACATCTCACCAAAACAATATTATCATGACTTATCAGATTTGATAAAATAGATGCGAAAAATATAGATTTACTGTCGCAGTCAGAATAATTTAGAATAAAAGACTCTGGAGGCAATGCGAGCCCAAAAAAATTAAAATTATTTTTATTGAACAAAGGTTGACCATAAGGAATGTGCTGAACAAAATTAAGTACCGCCTGCACACGATTAAAATATGTATCAGATTTAAAATCTTTTAGTTCTATTACAATATGATTCGATATTTCACTACAAAAACTTTGATGAATTCTAACTAAATTTTTATAATCCACATTTAATTCGCCATCTTCAATAATCCAATTACCTGCTGAGAGTTCTCTTTGAAATTGATTAAATTCGTCTGTATCGGCTTTGGGGATAGCGTAATTAATACCGCCTTCGATTTCTGACACGTAGGGAGAACTCAACCCAAAACTATCAACTAAAGCTGAAACACTTTGTGGTTTTAAATCAATTTTAATATTAGAAACTTTGCCTTTTACCAATGGAAATTGATAACTCATTGCAGCATGAGTATCATTAATAATAGAACCTGTTACATTGTATCTACTTGTGCTTAAGCCTTTAGGAGGTATATTGTAATCTTTCTCAACCCTTTGGATGTATTGTGTTAAAAACTCTATGATGGTATGATTATTTATTGGCTCTTTTGATATATTCTTTTCAACTGAGTTAATCGAATTTAAACTGAAGTTGTCAAAAGCCAAATAGGCTAAAATTATTAGCAAATAAAATACAATTAACAATAAATACATGCTTCAAATGTAAACAAATATTCCAAATGTAAAAATCACAAATGACTAACATTTATAAGATATTCTTAAAAAGCCCCAAGTATGCTCAAAATCAAAAAGCGAACCAACCGGCAAGGTATGATGCCTTCTTAATCTCAGGGGCAATGCAATCGGTATTTTTATATACAAAGCTCATAATTTATTATTCAAAACTATTGGTAAAGTTAAAACATAAGCTTAGATTTCGAAGGATTTTTTTAAGTATTTTCAAGATGTTTTATGGAGAGTGTCACATTCCGTTAAATTTCTCGACTTCAAACTCTACTAATACTTTATCGACACGGCCAATACGACACAGTTAATTGCACTACAACAAATACTCTATCGACATTAGACAAGGAATTGACAAAATAGTTAATAAACTCTAAATAAGCCATTACAAATTAATTTACCACTGCGTTGCTTATCATCCTTCATTTTGCGTTTCGTAAGAATAAAAAAGTTTGAAAACTGCATTAAAATTAAACCTCACTAAAAAAATTATTCATTGTTTTAGCAAGAGCTTCGAGTTCTGCCTCAAAACCTTTCTTAACAGCAAATAATGCAGCATCATCTGAGAACATATCTACATAATATTCCTTTTGCTTTTTTGGGTCTGCATTCTAAGTCAAATTTTATTCTAATGGCTTTATTTTTTTCGTAAGGTTCATTCAGTAGCTTAAATGAAATGTTTGGTTCAATAAATGTTAAAAATCTATATTGGGGCTCTTGCCCTAAGCTCAGCTTATCAAACCAACCAATTATTTCTTGAACTTCATTGATTGTCAAGAATGAATCAATAACCTCCCATCTCCCTTTATTACATTCGACCTTAAGCTGCACCATAAGCCAATTAAGATCGGTTTTATAGTTAGCGGTTTCTGGAGATTCAAAACCTATTAAATTTAAGTGTACAGATTGTTTCGCGCTAAATGGAATTATCATCTTTTAGAAATTTGTTGAATGTATAAAGTTACTCAAAAGTTATGTAACTTAATGTATTCCATGTAATTAATTTGCAATAATTTGTCCACCAGGCTATGAGGTATTAAAATGTAGACCATTTTCCTTAAAAATTTCTTGTTCTTTAATCTTGACACAAAAGAACCACCTGAGCATAGCGAAAACGTCAATATCTATAAATTCAAACACTTATGAATAGAGAATGCTGACAAGTGATTTCATTGTTTTTTGTGCATTAAAATGTTTAAAAGCATTGATATCATTACGCTACAGAGCGATTTCATTTTTTTTGCACTTTTACTTTAAGAGATGAAAAAAACTTTTTTTCAAATACATCGTAAAGAGACTTCAATTTATAAAATAGTTATAGCCAATGATGTATTGTAAGTTGCGCTTTGTTTTTCCAATAATTAGAAAGTAAAAAAAGGAATATTCACTTAATATCGGAACTATGGAAACAAAACCAAAAATTAGGAAACAAATAAGAAACTGGTCCCTTAACGCTATTGCATATGCATTTGTGTTTTTAATAAATTATTTGAGTGTTAAAATCGGAGATTCAAAAAGTGTAATTTATTATTTTAATTTCATATTTACCATATCGTATGTTTATTTGTTCATAGAGGCTGTTTATAACCGTGAGGGTTGGATAGAAATATACAAGAATCCGACCCTTAAGGATGATTATTTTGACCTTTAGTAATTTTCAGCTGAAAAAATTGCCTTAATTCTAAATGGATTGCATTTGATACACGATTCACATTTGACAAAATACTATAAATCCGAATAAAATTAGATGCTCTATCTATTTTTATTGCAATAAATTGGTGATCATCCTTAACTAAATCTACCTTGGCAAAAAAGTTTAATGAAAATTACCTTATCACAAAAAAACAAAAATACCATGAAAATAAAAGACATTAAAATGCTCAAATTATTTGGTTCGGTTAAAGATGTTGATTCGTTGCTCAAAGCTGAGCTTGAAGGCTTCAAAATTGCATATAAAACCATAGATACAGCAATGCCCGGGGCTACTATTTTGCATGAAGCTGCAAAATGCTGCTATCTGGAGTTGTTGGAATATCTGATATACAATCGTAAAATGGATGTAAATGATCTTGATGATGATACCTGCACACCCCTTGGATATGTAGTAAATGATGAAACACTATACAATCTCAAAGAGTTGAATGAAATCGGGACAGTTAATGAGGGCAATCAAAATAAAGATGATATTCTTAAATGTTTAGATTTTTTATTGAAAATAGAGGCAGAAGCAGTATACTGCGGAAGAGAGTATTCCAAAGATTGGGTATTAAATTACAAGAGGCAATTAATTGCCACATAATAAAGTAAAATAGGTCACATAAAAGCAGTGCGATTTTGGTGGGCCAACCACAACAGGAAAACCCTCAGGAAAAGGTAGAGATTAAATCTAGCCTGTAGAGGAATTAGGAGCACGCTTGAGGCGTGTTCCTTTTTTGCACTTATTATATTAAAATCTAAGTTGTCGACTAAATATCGACTAAATCAAAATTAAAAAAGCCTTTAAATGCTTGAATTCATTGCATTTAAAGGCTTTTTTTCGTGGTCCTGGAGGGAGTCGAACCCCCAACCTTCTGATCCGTAGTCAGATGCTCTATCCAATTAAGCTACAGAACCATTTTTGAGGGCGCAAAGATATAAATATTATTTGATATCCAAATTTTACTCGCCTTCTTGCTTGTTTACGGGTGCCATTTGCTGCTGCAGTACTTGCCTATCGCGCATTCTACCATTGATGAGCGCAGTGTACGACCTGGCTTTTTTATTGCCAAAATCGCTGTAGGCTTTTTTACTCCATTCTAAGGCAATATCAAAGTTGCCTCGTGTTTCACAAAAAACTGCCATGTTGTAGCAAGCACGACCAGCAATTTTCTTTTCTGTGTTTAATGCTTCCTTTTTCCAAATTTCTGCGGCACCTTCCCAGTCGTTTATCTTCACTTTTTTACCCGCCTTTTTCAATTCATCGCTTCCTTTTGTATAGTATTGTCTGCTTTCTGTAACCCACAATGGTGTTATTCTGCGGCCATAACGCTGCCCAGTATGAAATCCAGTTCTAAACAAGGCATCATACTTTGATGGAAGATTAGCTAGTGCCTCATTTTGAGTTAAGCCCTGTCCAGTAAAAGCCAAAAAATCGGTGTAGCGAAATTCATCTGAAATCACCTCACTCTTGTTGTTATAAATTCTCCATCCTACGGTGATGTTCATTCTACTATCTGCTCTTACCCCGGGCATATCTTTAAACACATCTTTTGCCACGCGGGTTCTTATGGTAATTGGTGTAAAATTTACGCGCGAGTCTGAATCAAAGGCTTCTAAAGCGATTAAGGCATCTAGGTTATTTCTTTGACATACCTCATTAATTTTAGCTCGGCTCAATGGTTCTGGAAATTGTCCTGTTCCGCTGCCTTTAAGCATATCGATATCTAAACGTATTAACTTAAAACGGGGCGATTGACTCATCACATCTAGCATACCATCAACAGTGGCCTCTGAACCTCTTCTATCTGTGCCTATGCCCTCGCCTGTTAAAACGCCTTCAATAATGTTCCAAGCTTTATTATCTTTGGTGGGATAGGTGCGATTGATAACGCCCACATTGATAATATTATCTTCTACGGTTATTTCTGCTGGCTTTAACACTTGCAGACTCGTACTGGAGGTACAAGCGCTTAAAAGTATTGTTAACAATGAAATCCATAGCGCAAGAGGTAAAAACTTATTTTTCATCATGAGATTTTTTTTTGCAGCAATAAAAATTATGCCACTATTTATCTTGAATTAATTTTTCAATCGCATACATTTCATCTCTGAGGCGGGCTGCTTCCATAAAATCTAACTCTTTTGCAGCTGTTTCCATTTGTTTTTTTGTAGCCTGAAGTGTTTTTTTCAATTGATCTTTGTTCATGTATTGCACCACAGGATCAGCAGCAATACTAATGTTCTCTGGCTCAGTATAAGAATGACTATTAAATCTTGCATCACGTGCTTTATGTCCCGATAAAACGGCATCGGTAGATTTATTAATTTGCGTTGGAACAAGGCCATGCTTGGTGTTGTAAGCAATTTGCTTTTCACGCTTTCTATCGGTTTCATCAATGGTAAGTTTCATCGATTTAGTGATATTGTCGGCATACATAATTACTTTGCCATTAACGTTACGCGCTGCGCGACCCGCTGTTTGCGTTAAGGAGCGGTGTGATCTTAAGAAACCTTCTTTATCAGCATCTAAGATGGCAACTAGTGAAACCTCTGGCAAATCAAGACCTTCGCGCAATAAATTCACACCTATGAGCACATCAAACTTACCTATTCGCAAATCATGTAAAATTTCTACGCGTTCCAAGGTATCTACTTCTGAGTGAATATACCTACAACGAATATTTAAATTAGCCATGTATTTTGCCAGTTCCTCAGCCATACGTTTCGTTAAAGTGGTCACTAAAACGCGCTCATTCAAATCAATACGTAATTGGCATTCATCTAATAAATCATCTACCTGATTAATACTTGGTCTAACCTCAATTACAGGATCTAAAAGACCTGTAGGTCTTATTACCTGTTCAACCACAACACCACCACTTTTTTCTAACTCAAAATCTGCAGGTGTGGCGCTTACGTATATTACCTGATTAATTAAACTTTCAAACTCATCAAACTGCAATGGACGATTATCCATTGCTGCGGGCAAGCGAAATCCATAATCTACTAAATTTACTTTTCGTGATCTATCGCCACCATACATGCCTCTAATTTGAGGAATGGTAACATGGCTTTCATCAATAATGGTGATGTAATCTTTCGGAAAATAATCTATCAAACAAAAGGGCCTGGCACCTGGTTTACGTTTATCAAAATATCTCGAATAGTTTTCAATACCGCTGCAATAGCCTAGTTCACGCATCATTTCTAAATCAAAAGTAACCCTATCTTCTAGTCGTTTTGCTTCTAAATGCTTATCCATTTCTTTAAGATAATCAACCTGCTTTACCATATCCTCTTGTATTTGAAAAATGGCTTGCAGCATACTGTCTTTGGTTGTTACAAATAAGTTAGCAGGACTAATAACTGCTTGCGTTAATGCTTCAATTTTCATTCCTGAAACTGGATCAAAAGATTCTATAGATTCAATTTCATCACCAAAGAAAACAACTCTAAAACCATAGTCGTAATAGGCTAAATAAATATCTACTGTATCACCTTTTACTCTAAATTTACCACGCACAAAATCTGTTTCAGTGCGCGAATAAAGGCTTCCGACCAATAAATGCAAAAATTTGTTTCTGCTGAGAAGTTGACCAACTTGAATCCTAATTACATTTTCGTAATAATCATTAGGATTACCCATACCATAAATACAAGAAACAGAAGATACAACAATAATATCTTGTCTTCCGCTTAGCAAGGTAGAGGCAGTGCTTAAACGTAGCTTTTCTATTTCATCATTTATTGCCAAATCCTTTTCGATATAAGTATTGGTAGTTGGCAAAAATGCTTCGGGTTGATAATAATCGTAATAAGATACAAAATACTCGACCTTGTTATTAGGAAAAAACTGCTTAAACTCGCCATATAACTGCGCTGCCAATGTTTTATTATGACTTAAAATCAACGCAGGTTTTTGCACTTCTTCAATTACATTGGCTACAGTAAATGTTTTACCAGAGCCAGTTACACCGAGTAAGGTTTGATGTTGATTTCCCGCGCGCACACCTTCGCTTAATTGCCTGATGGCTTCGGGCTGATCTCCTGTGGGTTTATAGTTAGAAACAATTTGAAATTTCACACTGCGAAGTTACGCTTATTTTGTGATAACTTTAAAATGGTTTTATTCAAAAACACTATCAATAATGGTTGGTTAATAAGTCTTTTTAATAATTGAATTAAGCACTTGTTAGTTTATATAACGATTCCTATTTTGTGGCTATTAAATCAAGCATTTTTTGAAACGCATTAAAAAAGAATTAGACCGTTATGATAACCTGCGAAAAGTAATTTACTTTTTTCCAGTACAGCTTTTTTTGGTGCATCTAAAGAAAAATCAAATGATGCTGGTGTATTGGCTAGTTTTATTCGGATTTATTCTTCAAAAAATTGCACCAAAGTATGGTATCCCTTATTTATTTTTAAACCCCGAATACCTTAATGAAGTAAATTTTTGGTCATATATCATCATTGGTTTTGGTGTTGGTGGATTTACGATGGCCTTTAATATTTCGAGCTATATTATGAATGCATTTCGCTTTCCATTTTTAGCCACAACTTCCAATCCATTTTTAAAATATTGCCTCAATAACACCATTTTACCTTTTACATTTATTGTTGTTTATTGTGTTCAAATTTATTCTTTTCAAATTAAAAATCAGTTTCTTTCTACCTCCGAAACCCTTATTGAAATTGGAGGTTTTTTATTAGGAGTTTTTCTTTTTTTATTTCTTTCCATCAGCTATTTCTTTAAAACAAATAAAGATTTATTTAAGATGTTTGGGGTAAAGATTGAGGAGGGCGATGAGCTAAAAGTTAAATTTCGTACCAGCAGAATCACACTTAAAAAAAACATGGATTGGCAAGCCATAGATAAAAATCAGCGCGATTGGCATGTAGAGACCTATTGGAGCACATTTACAAGAATTAGAAAGGCACGCGATTTTCATCACTACGATAAAGAAATGTTGTTAAATGTTTTTCGTCAAAACCAAACCAATGCGGCCTTATTCGAGGTTTTTGTGGTCATCAGTTTATTACTCTTGGGTTTATTTAGAGAAAATCCTTTTTTTGAAATACCAGCAGGCGCTAGCATCTTATTGCTATTTACCATGTACCTAATGTTAAACAGTGCAGTTTACAACTGGCTGCGCGGCTGGAGTACCACTGTTTTCTTTATGATTTTATTGATTATCAATTCTATTTTTGCATGGAGTATTTTTAACGTTTCAAACGGCGCCTATGGTTTAAATTATCATACCACAAAAGCAAGATACACACGCCAAACACTTCAAAAATACGAGAACAATAAAAAGCATTTAGAAAGCGATATGCATGCTACTATTGAAATTCTAAATAATTGGAGACAAAAAAATTGTGCAAATACTATTCAAATGCAACGCAAGCCTAAATTAGTTATTATTAATGCTAGTGGTGGTGGGCTTAGAAGTGCGTTATGGACATTTTACTCTTTACAATATGCCGATAGTTTACTAGATGGAGAGTTATTAAAGCATACAGAGCTTATTACAGGCGCCTCGGGTGGAATGCTTGGCGCAGCTTACTTGCGGGAATTGATGTTGCGTAAATATGATCGTAAAATAAAAACTTTTAATAGACAAAGTTACATCGATAATATTGCCAAAGATGTGCTAAATCCTGTAGTTTTTGCCATGACAGTAAATGATTTGTTTTTGCGTATTGAAGATGTAAAAATAGGTGCTAATAAATACAAGAAAGATCGGGCGTATGCACTCGAACAAAAGATCAATCAAAATACCAATTATATATTAAATAAAAAGTTGATAGACTATGCAAAACCCGAGCAGGAAGCCAATATACCTTTAATGATTTTTACGCCTTCTATTTTAAACGATGGCAAAAAATTATTTATTAGCAGTCAATATATTTCTTACATGGCACAGGGCAATGTTAGTGAAAATATAAACAAGCATAATTTAGTGGAAGGGATTGAATTTAGAAGATTTTTTAAAAATCAAGATGCAGATAGTTTGTTATTTACAAGTGCGATTCGCATGAGCGCCACTTTTCCTTTTGTTTCGCCAGTGGTTAGTTTACCAAGTAACCCTGTTATTGATGTTGTTGATGCCGGAGGCAGAGATAATTATGGGGTTGAAACATCACTCAAATTTTTATATACATTTAGAAATTGGATAAGCACCAATACCAGCGGTGTTGTTATTTTACAAATACGTGATAGAAGAAAACAAAAAGCAGATGAAAGCGATTCAAATCCAACATTGATTCAAAGTATAACTGCACCTGCACAAAGTTTGTACGACAACCTATTTTCTGTACAAGATTTAAATCAAAATGCGTTACTTAATTACGCAGGCTTATGGTTTGATGGTAAAATTGATGTCGTTGATTTTGAATTGCGCAATGAAAAACCAGATAAAATTTCCTTAAGTTGGCATTTAACCAAAAAGGAAAAGAAAAAAGTAATGGAAAGTATCCATTTACCCGAAAACCAATTGGCCTTTAAACGTTTAAAGGTCTTATTAGAAGAATAACAATTAATTAAATAAATCTTCTTTGTCTTTTACACTTTCATAATAAGCATCTGCTTGTAAATTTTTTCCGGCAGCAGCAGCTACTGCCAAGCGGTCGCAACGCTCATTTTCAGGGTTATCGGCATGGCCTTTTATCCATATAAATTTTACGTGATGTTGCCTATAAATCACTAAAAACCTTTTCCATAAATCAGGATTTTTTCGTTTGGCAAACCCCTTTTTTTCCCAGCCCATTACCCAGCCTTTTTCTACAGAATCAACCACATATTTTGAGTCAGAATAAATAGTGATAGTAACTCCTGGCTTTTTAATTGCCTCTAATCCAATAATCACAGCTAACAATTCCATTCTGTTATTGGTGGTTAATCTAAAACCATCACTTAACTCTTTTCGGTGATGACTACTTAACAAAACAACGCCATAACCGCCAGGACCTGGATTTCCGGTAGCAGCACCATCGGTATAAATTACAACTTGACTCACAATTATTTTTAATTTAATTATATCACTACATTAATACCAGCATTTGTTCTAAATAACTTTACCGCAATTGCCAGTAAAATTACACCAAACACTTTACGCACAATATCTATTCCTCCCGGGCCTAATATATTTTCGATACGCAAGGTGTTTTTTAAAACAACATACACCAATGCCACATTTAAAAATATAGCAACTATGATACTCTCTAGTGCATAGGCCGCCTTTAATGAAAGCAAGGTGGTCATGGTTCCTGCACCAGCTATTAAGGGGAAAGCAATAGGCACAATAGAGGCAGTTTTGGCTTCACTGTCTTTATAAATTTGCATACCTGTTATCATTTCTAATGCAATAAAAAACAAAATAAAGGAACCAGCAATAGCAAATGAACCAACATCAATACCAATAATATCAAGGATTGAATTACCAACAAATAAAAATACCATCATCAATACAAAAGAAACAAAAGTGGCTTTTTCGGAATGTATATGCCCCACTTTTCTACGCACTTCAATTACCACAGGTATTGAACCAATAATATCAATTACCGCAAACAAAATCATAGTAACCGTTAATATTTCTTTTATGTTGAAATGCATGATGATGTTTTGTTTATTATGAATTTGCAAAGAAAAGACTTCTTAACTAATTATAATGCAAATGCAATAATTTATCATTAACTTAAATTAACTAGCTTTGATTAACTAAAAACAGGCATTTAAGCGTTAACATTGTAATTAAAATAAACAAATAACTATGGATAGCATACACATTCTTTGGGCCGATGATGAAATTGATTTACTAAAACCACACGTGCTTTTTTTAGAAGAAAAAGGCTATAAGGTAAGCACCGCTAATAGCGGTAACGATGCGCTAGAATTGCTTCCAAAAGGAAATTTTGATTTAATTTTTTTAGATGAGAACATGCCAGGTTTAAGTGGACTAGAAACCTTATCAAAAATTAAAAATATTTTCCCTGATATTCCGGTAGTAATGGTTACAAAAAGCGAAGAGGAAAGTATTATGGAAGATGCTATTGGCGCAAAAATAGCAGATTACCTTATTAAGCCAGTAAATCCAAAACAGTTGCTGTTATCAATCAAAAAAAACTTAGATCACAAACGCTTGATTAGCGAGAAAACGAACTCGGCTTATCAACAAGATTTTAGAAATATAAGCATGCAGTTGGGCGACAATTTAGATTTTAATGAATGGATGGATGTGCATCGCAAATTAGTTTATTGGGAACTTGAGCTAGAAAAGCTCCGCGACAATGGCATGGTAGAGGTTTTAAATATGCAAAAGCGCGAGGCCAATTCACAGTTCTGCAAGTTCATCGAAAAAAATTACCTATCATGGGTAAATGGCACTGCAAAAGAAATACCTGTTCAGTCGCATACATTATTTAGTAAAAAAATTGCTCCATATTTATTGGAAGAAGGTCCCATATTTTTAATTGTGATTGACAATTTAAGATACGACCAATGGAAAGCAATTCAACCTTTAATTAACGAATATTTTAAAACAGATTCAGAAGAATTGTTTTATAGTATTTTACCTACTGCCACTCAGTATGCAAGAAATGCGCTGTTTGCAGGATTAATGCCATCGCAAATAGAAAAATTATATCCAAAGTTGTGGGTAAATGATGATGAAGAAGGTGGTAAAAATTTACACGAAGAGGAATTGCTAGGTGAGCAGTTAAAACGCAATGGTAAAAACATTAAATTTTCATACACCAAGGTAACCAATATTAACGCTGGCAAAAAACTACCCGATAGTGTAAGCAATATGATGACAAACAAATTAAATGTTATCGTCTACAACTTTGTTGACATGTTAAGCCATGCACGCACCGAAATGGACATGATACGTGAGCTAGCTGATGAAGAGCCGGCATACAGATCGTTAACAGTATCTTGGTTTGAACACTCTCCTTTGTTTGAAGCTATGAAAGTTATTGCCGAAAAGAAAGCAAGGGTAATTATTACCACCGACCATGGCACCGTGCATGTAAAAGAGCCTTCAAAAATTGTTGGCGACAGAACTGTAAACTCTAATTTACGCTATAAACAAGGCAAGAGCCTTGATTACAATAAAAAAGATGTGTTTGAAATAAAAAATCCTGCTGATGCCTTTTTACCTAAAAACAATGTAAGCACCGCCTATGTTTTTGCTAAAGAAGATAAGTATTTTGTGTATCCAAATAACTACGCTCAATTTGTAAATTATTATAAAAACACCTTTCAACATGGCGGAGTTAGCATGGAAGAAATACTAATTCCATTTGCAGTACTGTCGGCTAAATAATCTTTTTACTGCTTGTTATTTTTAACTTAATTGACTCTACTAAAATAGCCGCAATACTTGTATAATAAAGCAATGCGGCTTTATCTGTATCTAAAAAGTTATTAAAAAATGCATGTAAGTTGTAGGTACAAAAACCAAAAAAAACTATCATTATTTTAATTTTAGTTTTCGAATTATAGGTATTTGCGAATACGCTGAGTGCATAATAAATAACTATAAAAATAGTAGAGATATAAATTAACAAACTAAACAGGCCACTTTCAGCAAGCAATAACAAGTATTCCGAATGTGCCGTGCCTCCTTTCCCTTTTTTAATATTATAAGCACTTGTAACACTTATACGCGTCATTTCACTTTTTTTTTGATAGCTTAAATATTCAAATTGATAAGTTCCTGGCCCATGCCCCAAAAAAGGTTTATCTAAAAACATACGCCATGCACACGACCATCGGTTTAATCGTTCGGCATTTGATTGGTCGCTTGTTACATTAGTAACCGATTTTGCTTGTTGTTCTAAATTTGCATTTCTTGCATTAGAATCGGCTTTATTTTGTTTGAGACTTTCTGAAATCTCTGATTGAAACATAAACATTAAAAATAAAACAGCAATCACAGCAAATAGTAAACCTTTAAACCGTAAACCTAAGTGCACTGCTAAAACCACAAATGCCGAAATAACAAAGCTAATCCAACCTGCCCTGCAATAAGTAAAAAATAAAAATGCAATTAATACAATTGAAAGAATGGCTAACCAAAATTTTTGATAGAAGTTAATTTGTAGTGTATTAGCATTAAAAAGAGCCAAAATTGGCAAGGGTAAAATCAAAGCCAAACAAGCGCTATAAATGGTATGATCGGCATAAAATGGTTCGGTTACACTACCGCTTATATCTTTCGAAAGACCATAATCAAGATGTTTGAAAAAGATAATTATGCCAACAATCAATAAAGAAAAAGTATAAGCTTTCAATAGCTTTATATGATTCATATGTTGCTTAAGATACAAATCGGCACTCAACACAAAAAACACACCTATATAGCATGATTTTAAAAACACCGTTTTTAATGAAACTAAAGGTATTTCCGAATTCATTGCTGAGAGAAATTGAAGTAATATTCCCAAAATAACAACCCAAAAGATAGGGTGCATTAGTAATACCTTAGCTATTTTGTATCCAAATAAAAGTTTAATTAAAAAGGCAAGCATAATAATAGCCTCAATAGGCTCTGAAGGCATTAATAAGCTTATCTCTGAGTCAAAGATTTTTTGGTTAGTTGACAGTGGTATTAACAACACCAAAAACATAAAAACAACTGCCATATCAAACTGGGCAACTATAAATGCCAAACCTAAAACTGTTACAATTGAGATAATAGGCAAGGCAAAATTAGACGCCAGCATATACAAGGCAAAAATTATTAAAGCAACAGTTATAACCGTTTTTATGTAACGCTTAACTTCGTGCTGTAAAATTGCCATATTGTTCACCATTCTTTAATGAACCAGTTCCTTTTTAAATTTCAAAATTCTATCAGTGGCCATCACAATAAAGCTTGATAAAATTAAGGTAGTTATGAAGATGATAATTATAATTACTGCTCTTTTTGGTGCATACTTTTTATCAGGAACTTGTGCTGGAGTAATTATATAGGCATCGGCAATTTTGGTATTTAATGATTGAATTGCTTGCTCATAACTATCTTTAAGAGAATAAAATCTAGATAATTTGTCTTCGTAATCAAACATAAGCTCCAAAAGTTGGGTATTTTTATCGTTTCTATACTTTGCAATATAATCTCTCAAATCAATTTGCGCCTTTATTCTTTCGGCATATTTTTGCTTTGAAAGGATATTATAATTTAAAACGATATTGCTATTTATTTTTTGCATTTCTTCGCCCATACTTTCTAATTCTTTTGTAGATGCTAACATATTTTGCTGCATGTTATTTACTGCTTCTATCAAATTTTGTTTTAAAATATAAGTTTTAACCTGATCACCAGTTCCAATAATATCGTTGCAAATTTCTGCAGCCAAAACAG
>CAIKXD010000219.1 GCA_903831265.1 uncultured Bacteroidota bacterium | reverse complement strand
CGCAAAAGCAGCAGCTAAAGAAGCGAAAGAAAATGCTAAAAGACTTGCAAAAGAAGTAGCAGATGCTGAAAAAGAAGCACAGCAAAGTTTAAGACAATGGGCAGAAGATTATAAAAACGAAGCATTTAAAGATTTACAAGATGGACACGCAGCACAACATGATGAATTGACAGAATTTTATGAAAATAAACTAATTACACAAACAGAATATCAAAATGGATCATTAGTGCTCGAAGCATACCAACTAGGTGAAACTATCAAACTGCATCAACAGTGGGGCGATGATACTTTAGCGATGGAAAGAAGATTGGCTCTTTTGCGTTTAAAAATCAAAAGAAAGGGTATTCAAGATGGAATCGATTTAGAAAGAAAAAACAAGCAGGACAAAATCATCGGACTTGAAGCAACAATGCTTAATCAAGAGCCTGAGAGCCAAGAAGAATATAATGCCACTGTCAATTGGTTAAGCGAAAAGCACAAATTAGAAATGGATAATACAGAACTTACCGAAAATGAAAAGTTTCTTATTGCTGTCAAATATCAAAACCAAATTAAGCAACTAGACAAAGAAGCGCTAGACTATAAAATACAACAGACAAGAACATACGCTGATGCTGCTCTTGGGGTGTTTGGAGCGATAGATAATTATAAAAGAATTGCCGAAAATGAAGAATTATCAAGACTCGAGGAAGGAAGTGCAAGGAGACAAGAAATACTGCTTGAACAAGCAAAAAGAGCAAAGAAAATAGCATTGGCTATGGCTACAATTGATATGTTTTCTGCGATTGCAAAAGCAAACCCTAATGTGCCTTTAATGGTGATGGCAGGTATTCAAGGAGGTATACAAATTGCAAGTATAGCAGCATCTCCATTACCAACAGCAGCAAAAGGGATCAAAAGAATTCCTGGCCCATCACATACTAATGGTGGTCTTGATGTTGTCAATAACCAAACAGGTCAAGCGGTATTAAATATTGAGGGTAATGAATCCATAATTCCTAAGGCTACTACAAGTGCTAATAGCGCACTTATAGATAATATGCTCAGTAATTATGGAAAGCCAGTCACTTTCGACTGGCTTTATAAAAATAATAAAGGAAATATTAGCAATCCTAATTCGAGCAAAACCTTAACCAAAGAAATTACTCATAGCGGAAATGAAAACAATGCTGAACTTATTGCGCTCAATAAACAAATACTTGCAGCCCTCAATAAACAATCAGATAAAACCATCAAGCTTGGGTTATATGATATTAAAACTAAAAACAAACAAATAGAAATTTTGGAGAGAAACGCAGGGCTTTAATCAACTTTTAAGATAATCTCCAAACTTGCTTAGCCCTTTTTTACTTGCTTTTATTTCATCAGCCATGTGAACATAAATCATCGTGGTTTCTGTCTTGCTATGACCCATCAAATGCATCAACTCTACTAGATTTCCTCCACTTAATATATAATGAGTGCCAAAAGAATGTCGGGCAACATGAAAGGTTAAACTTGTTCTAATCTCTAGGTAGTTTGCAATTGTTTTTAAAGCTGCATTCAACTTATTATCGCTTAAGCAAGTAAACAGTTTATTGGTTTTGCTACACAAAGCCAAGGCTTCTGCTGATAAAGGCACGCGCACAATGATGCTATCATTGACCGTTTTTAAAGGTTTAAAAATCAAAATGTCATTTATAATGCTTCTTTGGTCAAACTCCCTAACATCACTTAAACGTGCTCCAGTATATACACTGAATAAAAATGCACGCAACACATTTCTATAACTATCAGGCATGGAGCCTGTTTTCTCATACTCAATCAATTTCTTAATTTCATCAATATGCAAATGCTGCCTATTCCCTTTTATACGCTTTACCTTGAACTTCTTGTAAGGATCCACGTGCATAAATTTTTTATCTAGGGCTATATTCACAAACTTCTTTACAGTTTTATGAGCTTTCTGCCGAGTATTCACTGCTAAATTCTTAGAGTTTAAATATCTATCGAATTGTTCTGACCAAGTTGCATCCATATCAGCAAAAGACATTTCAGGCATAAAGTCCTTAAGCTTGCTTAATATAGTATTGTAAACCGTAATTGTACTTGCTGTCCTACTTGTGGTTTCTTTCAAATGTTCTATTTCAGCCTCCATAAACGAAATGAAACTATTTCTATTATTGTAATAACTCCACTCAGTTTTAAATTTATCTATGGTCAATGGAGTTTCCATGAGCATATACTTTGTAAAGATATTCTCTGCTTTTGCCATTAATGCTGCAAGAACTCTGGTATAATCATGGCTTACTTTGGGTGAACCAGGAATCCTTACTTCACCTGTCATACTATTAAATTGCTCTGGCCTTACTTTAATAGGTGTAGTTATTCTTACAAGTTGTCTATCAATCGTAATTCGTAAATAAATACTATGCTCCAATTGCTTCAAATTATAGGAAGGGCGCAAAACTAATTTTTTATGATACTTAACGGATTTACTTCCCATATTAAGTAGTATAAAAGTATGTGCAACATTTTTTGGGGCATGTGCAACATTTGTGCAACATTTTAGGTTTTTCGCCATTTTTCGGGTTTTCTGAAAGTGTTGGTAATGCTGTAAAATAGCAAAACCCATCACTTGCGTGATGGGTTTTTGCGGAGCGGACGGGACTTTTTTGG
>CAIKXD010000218.1 GCA_903831265.1 uncultured Bacteroidota bacterium | reverse complement strand
ATGGCATAAAAATCCCTATAGTAGCAAAAGAAATTGCGCTCACATGTCCATCTAAAATCGACAAGGAAATAATTATTAAAAATATACTAGAGAGAGAAAAGATAAATTTGAGTTTAGAAATCATAAATTATATTGCTGACCAAATTCATTTGAGCGTGAGAGAAATTGAAGGTTTAATAATTTGCATTTTTGCAAGTGAAAAACTAGGAAATTTTAACGCTGATATTGATGTAGTAAAGAATATACATCATAGCATGAGACTATGAATAATTTGTTTACTAATTAGCCCATAACGGTGGTTTGGGAAAAGTATCTATTCATTGCTACTCAGCATCTTTTATGGTTAATGAAAGCTTGGTTCACCGCATCAACATTTGTGGTGAAAATTGGCACTTTCGCAAATCAAAAATAATGAAATTTACTAATAATTTTAACTAAACAAAAAGTGTTAACCTATTTTAAAACCAAAACCAAATTAAATGAAAAGTGAAAAATTAGACAGTAAAAATTTTACTCCAGACGACACATTTGAACCTGAATATCCTTGGGAAGACGTATTAGCTTGCTTTGGCGAAACATTACCACAGGACGACTTTAAGTTTCATAATAGCTGTCCAAAGTGTGGCCTAAATTCTGAAAAATTATGCTGGATTGACTTCAGAAGTCCGAGATGGACCTGGAAGAATTTATGTGGTGTGCAAGGACCACTCTCGATTTGCCCGGAATGTAAGATTCAGGTGGAGTTAATTATAAAGGTGAGGAATTAATTGCCCAAGGTACAGAATGCAATACCTTAAAACAAAATACAGCTCTAATCACACGAAATAAGGCCTTTTTTAATTAAAGAGAGCATAAAAGCAAATAAATCTCCACACCACAAATAGACTGCGCTCTTCTCTCCTACTTTCGTATTTTAATACTTACCTAAAATGAATATAAAGGCTGCCCTAATTGAACTTGCAAAGTTGAACAACACTCTTACAAAGAAAGGAGGCCCTGAAAAAAATGGCCATTTGTTTGAAAAAGTAATGAATTTGGAGGAAGAAATATTGGATGCTTTTGGTCTTCCCAGAAATGCCCAAAATGCTCAGATTATTAAATTGGACAAGCCTCTTATTGATGTTGAAATGAATAGACTTATTGCCTTGTTACACAAAATGGCTGCTGATTATTTATTATCAGATGTAAAAACACCAAACGAAATATTACAAAAAGCCCAACAAAATAAAGAAGATGCGATTTTTGTTTTACCAGAACTTAAAGTGCAACTGAGTTTATATACCTCGTTTGTGTATGATGAAATTTTTATTAAACAAAAAGACAGCATAGAGCATGTTTGGGATGAATTTAAATTGTGCAAAGATGAAAAAATAAGAAGCTTAATTGCTGACTTGAGCGACCCAAATATTGATGAAGTAGCCTTGTTATCGATAGTGCTTGAAGCCAATGGATTGCGGTATGTAAAACAATTTATAAACGAAAAAAAGAATTTATTATGTCTGAATTAGAAAAACTGTTATCGGATTTGTCAAATAATCTCACACCTATTGAAGAACTTGAAATAGCTTTTAATAAAATTGCTAAATCAATCCTTAATGACACAATACTCTCTATAAATGGATTACAGTTTTCCATTAATGAAATAGAATTTTATTTTTCAAGTGAATTTTATCAACATATTGATACCTATGCGCACTCTAATCAATACAATACTGATAACGTAAAAAGACAAGGAAGTTTTGGGTTGTGGTATTTTCATAGATTTAAGTCAACATCTACATATATTAAACAAAAGTTTAGAGGTTTAGACTTAACTTTCGGAAATAAAGAATTAGGGAATTATGGTGGAATATTGATAAGAAAAATAAGATCAAACGATAACCATCAATTTATTGAAGGTATAAGTAAAATCGTAACCTGCATTCTTGAAAACATTGATAAAGAGGAGTTTGAAAAAATTGCCACAAATACTAATAATACCGTATTTACTCATACTTCAAATTTATATCTTACCGAGTCAATTGGGCATGAAAAACTACCTATATTTAAGTGTGGAAGAGTAATTCCAAGACCATACAATGAAGATGATGACCGTTTTTACAATGAATCATACAGATATTTTAATCATCCCATCATTGAAGCCGTTTATTAAATGATCCCAGATTCCCAAACCAACACCCTCTTTTTAGCCGACGCTCTTCCTAAACGCCAACCAGTTTTTTGGGAGCGACTTGAAAAAGTATTGCAACAATATCAGATTCCTTTTCATTGGATTCCAGCCACTAAAGATATTTGGGCGGTTGATTTTATGCCTGTGCAGGTAAGTCAAAATAAGCTGGTGCAGTTCACTTATCAGCCAGATTATTTGAAGCCTAAGAAGTATCATCATTTGATCACTGATGTGGATGAAGTTTGCAAGTTGATGTCGCTTACAACCATCAAATCTGATATCGTTTTAGATGGTGGCAATGTTGTAAAATATAAAAACACCGTGGTGATGTGCGATAAAGTATTCAATGAAAATCCACATTATCAGCCTAAGGATTTAATTGCTCAAATAAAAGGCTTGTTAGAAATAGAGCACTTGTACTTTATTCCATGGGATATAAATGATTTTACAGGTCATGCTGATGGTATGATTCGCTTTATTGATGAGCAAACTGTATTGATTAATGATTATGCAAAAGAGGATAAAAAATTCCAATTAGAATTTTTAAAGTTCATTAACAATACAGATTTAAACACTATTGAGATGCCCTACCATCCACCAAATGATGCCACCTACACCAGTGCTGTTGGTTTATATCTTAATTACTTAGAAATGGAACAAGCCATTTTGTTTCCTATTTTCGAATCCATACATGATGAAAAAGCCCTGCAAGTAATGCAGCAGGCGGTGAAAAACAAACCTGTTGTACCTATTGTTTGTAATGAGTTGGCGCAATTTGGCGGAATTCTTAATTGTATAACCTGGAATATTAAAGTATGATAGATTTCATTGGCGATATACACGGTCACGCCGACAAATTAGAAGCGCTTCTGAAGAAAATGGGCTACCAATTGAAATCTGGAGTTTATCAGCATTCTGAGCGCAAGGTTTTGTTTTTGGGCGATTACATTGATAGAGGGCCGGCCATCAAAGAAACTTTACATATTGTACGACAAATGGTTGAAAATGGCCAGGCTATTGCTTTGATGGGCAATCATGAGTACAATGCCCTTTGCTTTCATTTTAAAGACCCAAGCGGCAATTTCCTGAGAAAGCATAGCGCTAAGAATATTGATCAATACAGTGCCACTTTAAATCAATTTAAAAATGACCAAGCCCTTCATGATGATTACCTTGACTGGTTTTTAAATTTACCACTTTTTTATGAAACTGAATATTACAGAGCTGTTCACGCTTGTTGGGATGATAAGCACATCTATAAAATTAAGAGCTTATTGCCAAATTGCCTTTTAACGAGTGATAAAATTATTGAGGCTGCAAATAAGGAAAATCCACTTTATAAGGCGGTGGAAGAAACTTTAAAAGGGAAGGAAATTGCCTTGCCTTTTGGGCATTATATTTATGATAAGGATGGTACCCAGCGCTATAAAATTAGAATTAAGTGGTGGGAAAATCCTATAGATATTGACTATATTAAAATAAGTGTGGAAGATTATCCCAATCTTCCTAAAATGCCAGTGGAAGTAAGCGCTATCAAGAATTTTAATTTTTACCAACCAACGGAAAAAGTAGTGTTTTTTGGTCATTATTGGCTTAATGGCAAGCCCGTAATGCAAAAGCAGAATGTTTGTTGTTTAGATTACAGCGTAGCTAAAAAAGGGCATTTAGCAGCGTTTCGTTTAAACGAGAATATGCTTTTAGACAAAAATAGTTTTGTAATTGTTTAGGAAATAAATCACTCCTCAAATACACTGCGTTCTTCGCTGCTTTATTTGTTTAATAAATAAATGCACTTAAAATGGAAAAGCAAGAAGTTATTTAAAGGATAGTAATTAACATTAAAAGAGTTTATTGAACGATTTGACAGGGAATAGGTTGTTCGAACGCTAGCAAATGACCCTGAAAAGTACAAACTTAAAAAACAGGAAAGCAAAAAAAAGTATCATCATAAGCATACAAGGACTGACATATTTATTTTGCTTTAATGATAATTTAGCGCTCTTAAGGCTAAAAAAAATACCAAAAAAACAAACGGTTCAAAACTAAATTGAATGGATTTTATTACTTATTTTTACAAAACTAAGAATTATTAACCTATTTCAGTATTAAACCAACTATTATACTAAATATACTAAATTTAACAATATTCATATGAACGAGATTAAATGCCCGAAGTGCAAAGAGGTTTTTAAAGTAGATGAAGCAGGTTTTGCTGATATTCTAAAACAAGTTAGAGACCATCAGTTTGAAGAAGAATTACAAAACCGTTTAAATATTGCTGACAGGGAAAAAGAAAGTGCCGTAAAATTAGCAGAGGCAGATGTTAGAAATACTTTTCAAGAACAACTTTCAGCAAAAGACCAAGAACTTGCTTTACTTAGAGCCCAAAGCGAATTTGCATTAGCAGAAAAATTAAATAAAAAAGAGGTTGAAATATCACAATTAAAATCAAAAATTGACAATGTTGAAGTTGAAAAAACACTTGCTGTAAACGAGGCTGTTCAAAAAATTGAAAAAGAACGAGACAATCTGGTAAATGCTTTAACTACTAAAGAATTAGAAAAACAAAATCTTGAAAACTCTTTAAAGCATCAATTTACAACTGAATTGCAAAATAAGGACGCAATTATTAAGTATAAAGACGATGAGATTGCTCGTGTTAAAGATATGAAGCAAAAGCTTTCAACTAAAATGTTGGGAGAAACCTTAGAACAACATTGTGAGATTGAATTTAACAAGTTGCGCGCAACTGCATTTCAAAAAGCACATTTTGAAAAAGACAATGATTCTAAATCTGGCAGCAAGGGTGATTTTATTTATAGAGAAACTGATGAAGCTGGAAATGAAATTATTTCAATTATGTTTGAAATGAAAAATGAAAACGATGAAACTGCTTCCAAAAAAAAGAATGAAGATTTTTTTAAAGAATTAGATAAAGACCGAAATGAAAAAAAATGTGAATATGCTATTCTCGTTTCATTATTAGAATCAGATAGTGAGTTGTATAATACAGGAATTGTTGATGTATCATACAGATATAATAAAATGTATGTCATTCGCCCTCAGTTTTTTATTCCCATTATAACATTGCTTCGCAACGCAGCAATGAATTCTTTACATTATAAAGCAGAACTTGCATTGGTAAAGAGTCAAAACATTGACATTACTAACTTTGAAGACAAAATAAATAAGTTTAAAGATGGCTTTGCATACAATTACAATTTGGCAAGTAAAAAATTTAAAGAAGCAATAGAAGGAATAGATAAAACCATTAAAGAATTAGAAAAAACCAAAAACGCTTTATTATCATCTGAAAATAATCTTCGCCTAGCAAATGATAAAACAGAAGATTTAACAATTAAAAGATTAACGCACAACAACCCTACAATGAAAGCAAAGTTTGACGAAAATAAATAACATCAATACCGCCAACAAGTAAAAGAGATTATTAGTTAATGTAAATTACAAAGATTGTGAACAAAAAAATAAATTACCAATCGCACATTTTGGGCAAATTTGAATGCCCCAATACACTTGCGAGCGCCTAGCAAGAAAAAGAACATGAATTTTGTCTACTCATCTATCCCCTGAAACAAACGAACAAACTCTAGAAGAATGACGCTAGAAGAAATATATAGTTCTGAGGATATAAGTGTACGTTCAATAAACGTATGTAAAAATAACGGATTAACAGACCTATCGGCCATTTTAAAATATTATCAAGAAAACAAAAATTTTGATAAACTGGGAAATTGCGGCCGTAAATCAAATGAAGAATTAATCGAATTATGCTTAAAATATAAGTCATCTGTCGCCTTAAACGAATCAACAATCTCTAATAGTGTGACAATAGAGGAAATATTTAATTCTAAAGATATAAGTTTACGTTCAATGAACGTATGTAATTATAACGGATTAACAGACCTATCGGCCATTTTAAAATATTATCAAGAAAACAAAACTTTTGACAAACTGAGAAATTGCGGCCGTAAATCAAATCAAGAATTAATCGAATTATGCTTAAAATATAACTCATCTAACTCCTTGAGCAAAGCAACAATCCCTAAAAGGTTGACGATAGAAGAAATATATTATGCTGAAGATACAAGTGTGCGTTCAATAAACTTATGTAATTATAATGGTTTAACAGATCTATCGGCCATTTTAAAATATTATCAAGAAAACAAAACTTTTGACAAACTGAGAAATTGCGGCAGTAAATCAAATAAAGAATTGATTGAATTATGCAGAAAATATAACTCATTTGAAAATATTGACAATTTAAATTATAAAACTAATGAAACGTCGTTAAATGACATAATTATAAAACTAACAAGAAGTCAAAGAGAAATAATAAATAACATTATAGAAATCAATTTTAATAACCTTTCAATTAGGGCTAAAAATGCTTTGAAAACTTTTCTATCTGGCGATTTAAAAATTAGAAATATAAGTAATATGATTTTAACTAATTCTACTT
>CAIKXD010000217.1 GCA_903831265.1 uncultured Bacteroidota bacterium | reverse complement strand
TAGCTCATTGTATTTTATAAAATTCCATATAGTCTCTGCTAAAACTTAATCCAATGTTAACAAAATATTTTTTTCATTTTGATTCTCAACCGATTAAAAGATTAATTTAAATTTAACTTTAAATAGGATAAACAATCATTTAATTTTTGCGTTATTTACATCGAATTACGAAAGTAATTTTTTTTCATGGTGGAAAAGAGGGTACAGTCTAAACGCTGTGCCCTTTTTTATTGTTCCATATTTGCCAAGCTTCATCTGCCTGAAATTGGAGCATTCCTAAGCCATTTATTACCGCTGCACCATTAAGCTTACCTTGTTTCATAAATTGGGTTTCACTGGGGTTGTAAACCAAATCACAAAGCAAATGATCCTTTCCTATAAATTGATAGGGAATGCTAGGATAACTTTCAATAGCAGGCATGGTGCCAAGCGGCGTTGTGTTAATTATTAATTTAAATTGCTCAATTGCAATCTTATTAAGATCGTGATAAATAAGTTGATTCGCTTTTTTTGTATCTCTGCTTCTACTAGCGTAAAAACAGTCAATTCCTAAAGTTCTTAAGGCATATCCTATTGCTTTTGAAGCGCCTCCCGTTCCTAAAATCAAAGCCTTTTGATGATGCGTTGTTAAAAATGGTCTAATCGATTTTAAAAAACCTGTCCAATCGGTATTGTATGCTTTTAGTGTATAGTTAGTGGTATTGGCCCAATTAACAACAACAGTATTTACAGCAGCAATTGCGCTTGCATCATCACTCAATTCATTTAAAAAGGGCAAAATACTTTCCTTATATGGAATGGTAACATTAAAACCATCGAGCTGCTCATTCAAAATTAATTCATGCAGTATAATTTCATCAAGTTGCTCAATTTCGTATGCTTTGTATTGATGATTAGTTAAACTTTCAGAAACAAATTTATTAGTAAAATATGCTGGTGAAAAACTATGTGTTAATGATTTGCCAATTAGCCCTAAGTTCATATTTACTGGCCAGATTTTGAAGCTTTATTTGCCTTGATTACTTCAATAATAACAGGTAAAATAGAAATAAAAATAATCATTAATGCTACCTTTTCAATGTTATTTTTAATCCATTCAAAATGACCTAAAAAATAACCTGCCATGGTTAAACTCCCAATCCAAAGGGCACCTCCTAAAATATCATATGATAAAAAACGTCTGTATTTCATTTCTGCAACACCTGCAACAAATGGTGCAAATGTTCTCACGATTGGCACAAAACGCGCCATTATAATTGTTTTTGTACCATGTTTTTCGTAAAACTCGTGGGTCTTGTCTAAGTATTCTTGTTTAACTACTTTCTTTCCTCTTATTTTTATGCCCAACATTCTCAAGCCAATATTTTTTCCAATAAAGTAATTTACATTATCGCCCACCACAGCTGCTATAAACAGTAATATTAATATGTAACTCAAATTCAAATGTCCTGTTCTGGCAAACAATCCAGCGGTAAATAATAAAGAATCGCCAGGTAAAAATGGCATAAGTACCAAACCTGTTTCAATAAATATAACTAAAAATAAAATAAGATAAATGGCTGTATTGTATTGGGCAAATAACCAATCAAAGTCTAAATGAAGAATGTGTTTAAATAGTTCAATCATAGCAATAGTTTAGCTAACAAAATAGCTTGGTTTAAATGTATTTTAAAATATAAAGATTAATAAGTTTGAATTGAATGATCAATTTCATTGGCCCAGGCCAATATTCCACCCTTTAAGTTGTACAAGTTTTGGAAGTTAAAGTTAGCTTGCAGTGCCTCAACAATAGCTCTTGATCTTGCCCCACTGCGGCAATGCACAATTACAGGTAAATCTTTATTGATTTCTTCTACTCTATCCATAACATCGCCCATAGGCATTAATAGTCCTTGAATAGAGGCAATTTCTGCTTCATGCTCTTCCCTAACGTCTATCAATTGATGAGGAGTGCCTTCATCACGCATTTTTTTTAATTCTTGAACTGTTATTTCCTTTACCTGACTCATGATTATAATATTTAATAATTTTCGATTGTTTTGTTCATTTCCTTTGGTAAAAAGGAAAAAAAGGTATCTCCACGGAGCCCTATTCTCAATGTTTCCAATGGAATAACATCATTTGGAGCAATATTTCCCAAATTTACATTGGCACCAAAACTTTTAATAAACCAAACTTGTTGGCTTTTTATTGGTGCTTCCCACATAATATCCTCGGGTTTTATCTTTGCTATAATTTTATCAATCAACATGGTATGCGTTTTTCCATCGCGATGATAAATACCTACATTTCCACTTTCTCTGGCCTCTGCAATTACCTTCCATGAGCCAGCTTCAAGCTCTTTTTTCATCATGCTGGTCCATTTAGAAGGATGAATAATAATGCCCTCCTCCTTTGAGCCAACTTCTGAAAGTACGGTATAATCTTTGGCTAATGTATTAATGTATTTGCACTTTACATCATGATTCATGGTTAACGAACCATCCGAAACTTCGGCCATCGTAAGTTTATATTTATCCAACACCTTTCTGTAATCATCAAACATTCCTCTAATTATAAATGCTTCAAACAAGGTTCCACCAAGATATACCTTTAAACCTGCCTGCTGATATAGTTTAATTTTTTCTTCTAAATTTTTTGTAAGATAAGAAGTTCCAAAACCAAGTTTTATTAAGTCAGTATATTCGGCATTTGCTTCAATAAAGCTTTCTACTTCGTTTAAACTAAGACCTTTATCCATCATCATGGTAATTCCATTTTGACGTGGCTTGGCTGCTCTATCTGGAATATGCGGGAGATTAAAATTCATTATTGTTTATTATATAATCCTATTAGATTGGTGATTGTAGTGTTTAGTTTAAATGTAGGTTCAAATTCTAAAAAACCTTCGTGGCCTTCGTAATCTTTTTCGAGTGCTCCTTCGAGTATAGTAAGACCTTCTTTGTTTTTACCTGTTATAAAACAGAAGGCTGCGTAGCGATAAGCCACAGCTGGATTTTCTATACCAAAGGTGGTTACCACTGTAGCAATAGTATCTGTAAGTCCTTCTATATCGCCCAATTCGTAATAAACCAGGGCCAAATCTAAAAGCACTTCAAAATTATCTTTTTCCAGCTCTGATGTTCTCTGATAAGCATTTATAGCTTCATCTAACTGACCAGCGCGATACAGCACATCGCCATAAATATACCAAAATTCGGGATTGTTACTTTCAAGTTCTAATGCCTTTTTTATAAAGAAAAGGCTTTCGATATAACTTTCATTTAAATCGTATACCACACCAATCCCTAACCATGCAGGTGATAACTCTGGATCTATTTTTACTGCTTTTTGATAATGCAGTAGGGCCATTTTATTATTCTCTAGCTTTTCGTAACACTCACCTAAATAATAGTGCGTGTAAGCATCGGGCTCTTCGTATTCGAAAGTTTGTTTGTAAACTTCAATAGCCTCTGCATATTTTTCCTGATTGGCTAAGGCATTGGCTTTATTAAAATAAGCCGATGAAAATGCTTCTTCAATGGCAATACAGAAATCAAATGCACTAATTGCTTCATCATATTCCGAAAGTTTATTGTACGCCACCCCAATATTATACCATGCCGAAACAGAATATGGATCAAGGTCAATCAATTCATTATAGTAGGCAATACTTTCACGCACCATGCCTGCCTCTTCGAAACACCAAGCCAATTCAAACAGCGCTAATTCATTACCAGTATTATTGGCGACAGCTTTCTTTAAAAAATAAATGGCTTTGATATAATCCTTTTTGTTTTCATATTCGATAGCAATCATCATATAAATTTCGTCAGGTTCCTGACTTATTTTTAGGGCTTGCTTAAAACTATGAATCGCTTTATCGTGCTCGTTAAGATGGCTATATAAAGAGCCTTTGGTAACCCAAATTTCTTCATTATTTGGTTCAAAAGATTCTGCTTTAGAAAGCACGTCAAATGCCTTGTGTATTTGGTTTGAAGCACCATACAATTGTGCCTGACGCACTAAAAATATAACACTATATGGATGTTGATCTAAGGCCAACTCAGCTGCCTTCAGCGCCTTTGAAAACGACCTACTATCAGTATAAATAGCTATAATCTCATCAAATTCATCTTCATCAAAAAAGGCATGTCCATTTTGCTTTATCATCTCCTCATACCGCTCCATCAATTTTGCCTCATCTTTACTGCTCATTTCTTCATTCTCAAATTCATCAAACATAGTCCCTCCTTTTTAAATTATGTGAGTATTACTCAATCAATCTATATTGAAAACCTTAATCACAAAGTTAACCAATTAATGCGCTACTTTATTAAAATAATTATCAAATAATTATAAACCATTGATTATTCGTAAATAAAAAAATGGCTGCTTACCTAGTTCACTTAAAATGAATCTTAGATCAATAAAATTTTTAAATAATAGCAAGTGGTCAAGTATGCTTTTAAGTTTAAATAATAGCAAGCATATTTGAAATTTAAAATAGGATTAAGTACCAGAAATAGAGGGATAACGGTAACTTTGAGTGAAGTTGATTCTATTTCTAATTTTGAATACGAGCAAAAATAGCATACACTTAAATTAAATTGATATAAAAAAACAAAGGCTGAGCAGTTTAAACCACAACAGCCTTGTCACCAACCAATCTTTAGTTTTGTTATCCTAAGTATGCTTTTAAATGCTTGCTTCTAGATGAGTGTTTTAATCTTTTAATTGCTTTTTCTTTAATTTGACGCACTCTTTCTCTTGTTAAATCAAACTTATCGCCAATTTCCTCTAAAGTGTACTCGTGATTAAATCCAATTCCATAAAACAATCTTACTACATCTCTTTCGCGCTCTGTTAAGGTAGAAAGCGATCTTTCAATTTCTTTTTGTAATGATTCACTAATTAACATCGTGTCAGCTCTTGGTGAATCATTGTTTACCAAAACGTCTAACAATGTGTTTTCTTCACCTTGCACAAATGGTGCATCCATACTTACATGGCGACCAGAAACACGCATGGTATCAGCAACTTTGTCTTCAGCGATATCTAATATTTCGGCTAACTCTTCGGCAGATGGTGTTCTTTCAAACTCCTGCTCTAATTTAGAGAATGCTTTATTAATTTTATTTAACGAACCAACCTGATTCAATGGCAAACGCACGATACGCGCTTGTTCAGCCAATGCTTGTAAAATAGACTGACGAATCCACCAAACTGCGTAGGATATAAATTTAAAACCTCTTGTTTCATCAAATCTTTTAGCGGCTTTAATCAAACCTAAATTACCTTCATTAATTAAATCGGGTAAGCTTAAGCCTTGGTTCTGATATTGTTTTGCTACCGAAACAACAAAACGTAAATTTGATTTGGTTAATTTCTCTAATGCAGCCTGATCGCCTTCTCTAATGCGTTTGGCTAACTGAACTTCCTCATCGGCACTAATCAACTCCTCTCTTCCTATCTCTTGTAAATACTTATCAAGTGATGCGCTTTCTCTGTTTGTGATTGATTTGGTTATCTTGAGTTGTCTCATGTTATGTATCGGAAGTATTAAGGATTAGTAAAATAATTATCAAAATGTTCGCAAAAGTAATTCAAAATCAACGAAATAACAAAAATATTTATCAATGAAATAATAATGATTGTCGCAACATATTACTACTTTATACTAAGATTGGAACTTTTTGAGAGAAAATGTGAGTTAAACATTATTAATTCTCCATCAAAGAAGTCCTTAAGGTTTTAACTTTTTCATCTCTTAAATATTCATCATAGGTCATTCTTCTGTCGATAATGCCACCTGGCAATATTTCTATTATTCTGTTGGCAATAGTTTCAACAAATAAATGATCATGTGAGCTAAACAATAAATTGCCTGTAAATGTTTTCAAACCATCATTTAAAGAGGTAATAGCTTCCAAATCTAAGTGATTAGTTGGTTGATCTAAAATAAGCGTGTTGGGTGCTTCTAACATCAATTTTGCAATTAAGCATCTTACTTTTTCGCCTCCAGAAAGTACTTTAGTTTTCTTTAAAGACTCTTCGCCCGAAAACAACATTTTACCTAAAAAGCTTCTAATCCATGGCTCTTCCTTAACTTCTGAATATTGTTGTAACCAGTCAATAATTCTTAAATCTCCTGTAAAGAAATGATCGTTAACTCTAGGAAAATAGCCAATGTTTGCAGTAGCACCCCACTTAAACTCTCCATGATCAAAAGGTTTTTCTTCAGTTAAAATATCAAATAAAGCAGAAACTGTTAATCCGTCGCTACTTAAAAAGGCAATCTTATCGCCACTATCCACAGTAAAGTTCAAGTTTTTAAACAAATCAATGCCATCAACAGCTTTACGTAATCCTTTTACTTCTAATATTTGATTGCGTGTTTCTGCTTTAGGTTTAAAAACAATATAAGGATACTTTCTTGATGAGGGCTTCATATCTTCAAAAACCAACTTATCTAATAACTTCTTTCTTGAAGTTGCTTGGCGCGATTTAGAGGCATTTGCACTAAAACGGGCAATGAAATCCTGTAATTCTTTCTTTTTATCGTCTGCCTTTCTATTGGCATCTTGTTTTTGACGCAACATTAACTGACTACTTTCATACCAAAAAGAATAGTTGCCTGTAAACAATTGTATTTGCGAAAAATCAATATCAGCAATATGTGTGCACACCGCGTCCATAAAATGTCGGTCATGCGACACAACAATCACCGTGTTTTGAAATTCAGCTAAAAAATCTTCTAACCACAAAACTGTTGAAGCATCAAGGTTATTGGTTGGCTCATCTAACAATAAAATATCAGGATTACCAAATAAAGCTTGCGCTAGCAAAACCCTAACCTTTTCGGAACCACCTATTTCGCTCATTAATTTTTGGTGTTCATCTGTTAAGATACCCAGCCCTTCAAGCAATTCGGCAGCTTCAGTTTCAGCATTCCAGCCATTCAATTCGGCAAACTCTCCTTCTAATTCAGAAACACGAATACCATCTGCATCATTAAAATCGGGTTTGGCATACAAAGCATCTTTTTCAATCATGATATCAGATAATCTTTTATTACCCATGATTACAGCCTGAATCACAGTATAAGCATCAAAGGCATTTTGGTTCTGGCTCAACACCGAAATACGCTCACCAGCATCAACAATCACTTGTCCTTGTTGTGGTTCAATTTCACCAGAAAGAATTTTTAAAAAGGTTGATTTACCGGCACCATTAGCGCCAATAATGCCGTAGCAATTACCAGGATTAAACTTGATACTTACCTTTTCGAATAACACACGTTTACCATATTGTAAACCTACATTAGCTGTACTAATCATTGATTCTTAATTTTTTAAGGGGGCGCAAAGATAAGGTTTTTAATTAAAATAAATGGTGATCAAAAAAGTGAAATAATACCGATTGCATTTATTTTTCACTACCACTTTGCAAGTCGTAAACAGAATATAATCTAAACTTGGACAAGTCCAATTCACTTACATCTCCCTCAAAAGAAATCATCCTTTCTATTCCATTTTCAATATTAATAAAGTTATGATTAAACTTCAATTTGGCATCAACATCTATAAACAAACCTAACACAAGGGTATTAGCTGTTATTTTCAAATGATGCTCATCTACTTTAGTTAACAAAATGTTGGGTTTACTTAAACTCATTTCCTTTTCCCTTACTGGCATAATTAGCGTATCCCACAGCGTTATTTCATTATGAGTTTCAATTTTTTTAACAGCTATTTTAAGATACGTTTGCTTTAATTCAAGTGTGTCGAAATACATATAAGGATTCATTTCAATGCCGGCTCTTTGATCTTTGATACTATATTTTATGGTGTGTTTTTTTATTAATTTACCATCTGTAGCCTTCAACAATAACTCAATTATATTTGGGGCTTGCTTTTTATTGGTTGTTTCGTTCATCCTTAATTTTATTAGGCCTTTTTCATCCTCAAGCATCAAAAAATCTGAAAAGAAACTTGGTATTTTTCTGCCTCCCGAAAAGTCAATAGCCGACCAAGTAATGCCTGGCCAGCTTTCATTGAACTGCCAAAATAAGGAACCTGCGCAATATGGGGAGTTATACAAATGTGCATTGTAGGCCATTTTCAAAGCCTTATGTTGAATATATCGGCTTGCATAACTTAGCCCTGTATCATTAGTTGGAGCAGGTAAATAATCATTAATGTAGCGCTGGAGTAATTTCATGCCCTTATAACTTTTCATTCTATCATAAAGGAATTGACTGTTTGAATTGTATTTATTTATGCTTGACCAGCGCCCTAAAGAGGGCATACCATACTCACTGGCAAAACGAGGTATGTGCGAATAATAATCTTTAAGTGGTGCTTCGCCATGCCAAATGCCCCAGTAATGATTATCACCTGTTTTAAAGTCATCGCCCCTACCCCAATTGCTTATGGGTGATGATGGAATGTATGCCACCAAACTTCTTTGTTTTTTCAATTCGGCTGGAATTATTTCTTGAAACAGCAAATGGTAGTCAGTAATTAATTTTAAGCTGTCTTCTTTTGAATAATGATATTTTGACTGCCAACCCCAATTTTTCCATGCCACTTCAATTTCATTATTACCACTCCAAAGCACAATGCACGGGTGTTTGCTTAATCTTTCAACATTGTATTTAATTTCTTCTTTTACCGTATTTATCCATTCTTCATCGCCAGGATACATGGTGTTGGCAAACATAAAATCTTGCCAAATGGCAACATGCATGCTATCGGCCAATTCATAAAAATAATCATCTTCGTACCATCCACCGCCCCAAACGCGCAACATATTGCAGCCATAATTTTTAAGTTCTCCAAATAAATTTCGATAATAATCATGTCGGTTTGGTAAACCCTGATTTTTTTGAAGATGTGCCACACGCTTATAATTCTTTATTGGCAGAGGATACATGTTGTAAGGCACATAATTGGCACCATACATAAAAGTTTGAACAGGCTTCTTTTCATTTGAATAAAAGGCAAACGATTCACCTCCATCTTTTTTTTCTTGGCGAAGTGTATAAAAGGGTTTTACAGCTGGTTTGATTTCATTTTTTTTATCGATAATAGTTTCGTTCTTTAAAGTTGAAACAATCTTTATGGGCCGCCAAATGCCACAACTCACCAATCTTGGATTTATATCCCAGCCAAATTGAAAGGCCGCTTTTCTAACAAACGGACTCAATTTTATTTCTCCCTCTTCGTTATCGGCCGGGTATTTAATTGCACTACGAATGGCTTTCTGTTTGCCTACCTCCACCGTACTTTTAAATACAATTTTTAATAAATTGGTACCATCTCTTAACCATTTTGTAATTTCTTGATGATACGCTACAAACATGTTATTGCCCTTTAACACCAGTTGGTTATTAAGATATACTTCGGCATATGTATCTAAGCCTTCGAAAATTATATCGTACTTAAATTCGGTTCTAACTTGCAAATCAAAAGCGGTTACATAAGTAAAGCTACTGTCTTCAATCCATTTAAGATTTGATATATTATTATCAATGTAGGGATTTGAAATGAGTTTATTACAGACTAAATCGTTGATATTGCTGCCTGGCACAATAGCCATGTATTGCTTTTTATTTTTTCCGATAGAGAAATACCAATCACAATAATCGCTATCCAATTCTACTTTAGCTGCATTACTTTTGGAAAATACTACCAATAAAATCAGCAAACAATAAATTATTTTACTGAATTTCATTGGCTCCAAAAAAAGTATTCAATTGCTGTATCATGTCTTCTACCTTGCTTTGCTGCACAACAGACAGTTCATTATTTTTTAAAGCAGCATTAAAACTAATTTTATCCGAATAGTGATTTTGTATTTGAATGGTTGATGCTGAAGAGTGAAAATGCGTTAATCCTACCTTAGCGAATGATAAAATATTTTCAGCATTAACACCCGATCCAGCCATTATTTTTATGCTACCCTTAGCATGTTTTTGCATTGTATTTATTTGCTCTATTCCTTGCTCAGCTTTTATTTGACCGCCCGATGTGAGTATATTTTGAACACCAATGCCTGCTAAAAAATCAATTCCATCCAATGGTTTTTCACATAAATCTATTGCCCGGTGAAAAGTAGTAGGAATACCATTGCAAGCCAACATTACTTCTTTACAAAATTCATTATCAATAGTCCCATCAGCATTTAAAGCGCCAAAAACAATACCATCTGCATTGTTAGTAATTGCCATTTCAATATCTTTAAGCATTACTTTTTTTTCGAGGAGTGAATAGGTAAAATTACCACCTCTTGGTCTTATCATTACATAAACAGGAATTTTGCTAAAAGACTTTGACATCATTAAGCTGCCTACACTTGGTGTTGTTCCTCCTACCTCGTAGCCATTGCAAAGTTCTACACGTTGCGCGCCACCATTTTCTGCAAACAGCACATCATTGGGGCTGTAACAACAAATTTCCAATAAATATTTGGTGCTTTTTTTCATCAATTAATTTTCGAAAGCACTCAAGTATCCTTTTTTGAAATACTTTAATTTTTTATCGTTACCAGCATATTCTTGTGACTTGCTTTTGTAATCGCTCACTCCGGTTGACTTATCGCGTGTTCCAAAGTTTTTTCCTAAACTAAATAAATCGTCATTTATATTTCTGAGCGGATACTTGCGATCAATCAATATTTTATACAATTGAAAAGCCTCTTCAATTTGTCCATTTTTTCTGAAGTCGTTGGCCACAAAATCGAGTGCTGCATTTTTAAAATTATCTTTTGCAAAATCGAATAAACTCTTCTTTGGTAAATTAAATTTATAAAGTTCAAATTGCGAGTGATAAGCTAATGCTTCTTTATATTTTAAAACAGCTTCGCTATAATTTCCATTTAATTGCAAATCTAAAATTTTATTAATGAATTTCTGATAAGTTGCAGGCGCAACAATATTTGTTTTTTCATCACTAACTGCGGTAATATTTATATTGCACTCAACATTATCATTGGCAGTTTTAATGGCTTTATCGTAATTATCACCTGCTACAATGTAGTTGTTAGAAGCAATACTTGCTTTGGCCTTTTGAACAAACTCATCAAATTTTCTGTTGGCTAAATCGCATGTATATTGTTTAAGTTTTTCTTTGATTATTTTCTTTGGATTGTTGATGTCTTTATCAAGTTCAAGCTTGTAAAAGCTTTGCATTTCTTCGTATTTTACCAATTGAGATTTTACCACATCAAATTCATTTTTATTGACCATTTGCAATAGTTCATCCATTTTGTTTTTGATAACACCCTTAGCTGCTTGCTGCTCTGTATCTAATGGTATAATTGAAGGACTATAACCGTATTTGCCTTCTAAATCATGCGCTGTTTCAAATCCTGCCAAAGAGGCATTAAAATCTCCTTTTCCAAAAGATTCTTTAGCGCTACTTACCGCAGTTTTGTATTCATTAAATTTCAATGCTTTGTCAACATTATCCTCAAAGCTTCTATCCTGAATATCATTAGAATAATCTGAAGCATAGTTTTTTGCCTGATTAAACTTGTTGTAAGCTTCATTATTATTTCCAGCTTCAGCTGTTTTCTTGGCATCATTTAAAAGACCGTTGTATATAGCCTGCCTGCAGTTTCTAATACTTACTTTAACCGATTCATTGCAACTTACACCATTAATTTCTCTGCACAATTTTTGCGCTTTATCGTATTGAACTAGTTCGGCATCATAATTATTCATACTGCTCATTTTATCGCCAGCATCAAGGTATTCGTTATAAATGTTTTTAAATAAAGTTAATACGTTTTGATACGTATTAGGATCGGGATTCATATTAAACCAAATTTCTCTTGACTTAAGATCGGCCTCGGTTAAATTATCTTCTTCAAATTTTAATCGTGCCAGCTGAAAAGCAGCAGGAGCATACATAGGATTAACAGCCAATGATTTATTAAACAATGTTTGTGCAAGGGCTGTGCTTTTATTGGTAATAGCTTCTAAACCTTTGGTATAGTAATAAGTATCTAATGAGGCATAAGCCATATTAACTGACATTCTTTTTTGCGCAAGAATATTGCGTAAGGCCGCAGTTCTGTTCAATAAATTAATTGGATCTTGCATACTTAATTGTAAAACACTCCCAAAGTTTCTGGCTTCAATTAAATTAATATCATTTTCTACTTGTTGCAATATGGCTGTTGTATTTTCAATATTATCGGGCGAAACAAAAACGATAGAAGCCAGTTTATTTTGCGTATTATCGAGCATCATATTACTATTGTAATATTCATTAATTAAACTTGTACGAAAGTTAAAATCGTTTAGTGCTTGTTGGTCGTAATACAACATCATATTTACCACTTGTAAACTCAATTTATAGTTGCCAACAGGCATCATATTGGTATTAATAATAGTACTATAATTATTGCTTTTATTTAAATTAGATATTTGCAAACTTCTTAATGAACCTCCTCTTTCGTCAACTATATTCACTAACAAATTAATGGAGCTCGGTAAAATTAAATCGCCAACATAAAAATTTCTGAAATAAACATCCCCTGTTGGCTGTATAAATTTATTTCTTGTATTGATTTGCATCACATTGTTAACCACAAGTAACTCCAATGTTTGGTCAAAAATAACGCTATAATTTATATTAAAAACTGGCTTGCTGGCGCCCTGTGCAAGGGCATCAATAATAAATCTTGTAATTTCAGGACTTCCCTGTTGATTATTTAAACTAAAGTTGAACGTATAATTCCTGGAATTACTGGAGAGAACAGAAGTAGTTTGAGCGCTTGTTTGAAAGCTTGTAAAAAGCATCATTAACAAAGCAAAACCAAGATTGAATAAAGTTTTCATTTCAAATTTTTACACAATATTACAAGTATTATCCCAATAATGAGTGTCAAAAAAATGAAATATCAAAAAGGACTATATCACACTTAAAAATTGATCATAAAAAACATGTAATACTTAAACTAGTAGTATTAATCCCAACCTGCCGCTAAAACATCTGCCAAATGCATTACTTTTATTGGCAGTGCTTGCTTTTTGATGTAGGCATTCAAGTGCATTAAGCAAGAATAATCAGAAGAAATTACATATTCTGCGCCTGTTTGCATAATATTATTAATTTTTTCTTGGGCCATGGCCGAAGAAACATTTTCATATTTTAAAGTAAAGTTGCCTCCAAAACCACAACACGTGCTGGCATCTGGAAGTTCTAACAATTGCAATCCCCTTACCTTTTCTAACAACTGTAAAGGCTCACTTTTTAATTCATAATTTCTTTGTGATGAGCATGTAGGCATATATACCGCCTTTCCGCTAAGTGTTGCGCCTAAATTGCTTATTTTAAGCACATTTACTAAAAAATCAGAAAACTCATACAAGTTTTTTTGAACCTGCTTATATTCGTTATGCAACACTGTATTGTGAAACATTTCGCTATATTGATTTTTAATAAAGCCCGCACAAACAGCAGAAGGGGAAACAATATAGCGGTCGTTTAAAAACTCCTTAATAAACTTCTCTCCTATTTCCTTGCAATCATCCCAATTACCCGAATGAAACGCTGGTTGACCACAGCAAGTTTGCTCGATATTGTAATTTACCGAACATCCAACTTTATCGAGCACTTTAACCATATTAAAACCAGCTTCAGGATAAAACTGATCGATGTAACAAGGAATAAATATATCTACTATCATGTTTTTTTTTATTTAAATAGCCGGTAAAACCATGGCTTTAACTTCTCCAAAACCAACTTTAATATCACCTTTTGCAGCGTAACCTTTCATTATTACGGTGTCATAATCATTTATAAACTTACGTTCCGAACCATCTGGCATTTGAATAGGCTTTGTTCCTCTCCAAGTTAATTCCAACATTGAACCATAAGCACTTTCGTCATTTCCACTAATAGTGCCCGAAGCATACATATCGCCCACTTCAATATTACAACCATTTACTGTATGATGCGCCAATTGTTGGTTCATATTCCAGTACATGTATTTATAATTGGATAATGATATCTGTTTTTCAACACCAGTTTGAGTGGCAATGCTTACTGAAAGATTGATGTCTATATTTTTTGCACCAGCATATTTTAAGTACGGAAGCACCTCTGGCTCTTGTATTTCTCCTTGCACTCTAAATGGCTCTAAAGCTTCCAATGTTACAACCCAAGGCGATACACTACTGCAAAAATTCTTGGCTAAAAATGGACCTAAAGGCACATATTCCCATGTTTGCATATCGCGTGCACTCCAATCGTTAAACAACACCATCCCAAAAATAAAATCTTCTGCTTCTTGAGTAGCTATGCTTTCTCCAAGTTTTGTTGTTTTACCTGTGATAAAAGCCATCTCTAATTCAAAATCTAATTGCTTGGTTGGTCCAAATAGAGGCAATTCAACATCAGCTGGTTTTGTTTGCCCTTTTGGGCGATGAAAATTGGTACCTGAAACTGTAATTGATGATGCCCTGCCGTGATATCCAATTGGAATATGCTTGTAATTTGGCAGTAATGCATTTTTAGGATCTCTGAACATGATACCTACATTTGTGGCATGTTGAATACTGCTGTAAAAATCGGTGTAATTGCCCACTTTTACGGGCATTAACATTTTCACATCCCTATAATTTTTCAAAATCAGTTTTTGATACTCCTCATTCACCGCCAGCCCTGAGTTTTCGTTATTAAAGGTATCTATAAGAATAGCGCGCACGCGATTGGTTGTTTTTTTTCCTAAAGCTATAAAGTCATTTAAATAATTATTTTCAAAAACACCTTCAGCAATATTTAATTCATGAAAAAATCCCAGCGCATTCATGGCTGCTAAGTCAATAACATAATCGCCCACTATACTAGCTAATCTTGGCTTTTGATGATCTATTTGATAAATACCAAAAGGGAAATTATACATACTAAAATCAGTATCTGCAGCTATATTTAACCAACTTTTCATAGAATTTTATTATTTATTAGGGTCACAAAAATAGCTTTTAAAACAATAATTAATAAAAGAGATTTCAACTAAATTCCAATTCCTAAATTTCCTTGCAAGCCACCGCTATGAATGGCAACAATTGTTGCGTTTTCGGGAAAATAATTGTGTTGTATTAAATCGTAAATACCATACATCATTTTAGCGGTGTACACAAAATCTAACTTGGTATTTTGTTCAAGTTCAAATTTCTTTATAAAGTTCAATAATTCGCTGTTATGCTTAGCATAACCTCCAAAATGATACTTGTCTATAATGGCAAAGGTTCCTGCTGTTTGATTGCCAATCGAGTTATTTATATCATCAACTAAAAAAGCGCCCCCTTTTAATGCGGCAAAACCAAGACCCACTTGATTTTTATGGATAGATTGCACGATGCCCGACAAGGTGGTACCTGTGCCGCAGGCCATAGCCACATAATCAAAAGGCATATTAATTAAAGATACAATTTCTTTACAACCTTCAATACCCAATTGATTGGCACCTCCTTCGGGAACAATATAACATTGGCTCAAATTAATTTCATTTGACAACCATTGCATTAACTCTTCTTTATTTCGGTATAAATTTCTTGATACAAATTTTAATTCCATCCCATAAGCTGCAGCTAATTGGAGTGTGTGATTTTCAACATTTTCGCCTCTAATAATTCCAACACTCTTAATTCCTGCCTTATCACAAGCTTTGGCTGTTGCTGCAATGTGATTACTAAAAGCACCTCCAAAAGTAAGTAGCTTAGTTTTTTTAGCTCTTATTACATCTTGTAAATTATATTTTAGCTTAAACCACTTGTTGCCACTAATTTCTTCATCAATTAAATCGAGCCTTAGTAAGAATAAATTTACCTTGAAATTTTCGGGTAAATTAATAGGCTGCAAAATGGCCTTTTTTAAGTTTAATTCAGAAAGCAAAATATTAAGGAGTTCAAAACTCTTTTTAGAGAGGTGGATATATAATTTAAACTTATTTTAAAGTTTTTTCTTTTTCAGATTTAAGGTGATAAAGCTGAATAGCAACTATGGCTGCAGCAAAACCCCATACTGGAACCGAGGCTTTATCTGTATCCAAAAAGTTGTTTAAAAAACCATGTATAAAATAAGTAATTAAACCTAAAATAATGGCCAATAAAAGTGCCCTTAGTGAGCCCGCTTCCATTTTATAATAGAGCGAAATTCCGGTGTAAAAAATCATGGCAACAATTGCAACAAAAGTTAACAGTCCTAATACGCCACTTTCGGCCAATGGACCTATATACTCGCTGTGCGCATTTCCTTTATTTCCTGCGTTGGTACTAATAATTGTTTTTTCGTAACTAAATTGAAAAGGGGCATATTTAAAAGCATAAGTGCCTGGTCCAAACCCAACACCAGGGTGCTTTTGAAACATTCTTAGGGCTGCCGACCATCTGTTTATCCTCTCCAAATTGGATGCATCGGATGAAATATTTGATATACTTTGAACATGTTCAGTGAGGTTGGAAGAAGAATCCTGTCTGTTCTTTTCCAACTTCATAAATATTCTATCTTTTGTAACTAAAAAAAGACCCAATCCTGCCAAACCAAAGAAAACAACTATTCGCATATTAATTCTAAAATACATAACAGCTCCAATAGCAAATGCAATGGCAAGGCTTATCCAAGCGGCTCTGGTAAAGGATAATACCAGCGCAACAATAAAAATAAGCAGAAAAACAAAAGAAATTCCTTTTTGAGCAAAGGTATATTCACTGTTGTAAATAAAGTAAACTATAATGGGCAAAAACATGGCCAAAATAGCACCATATATGGTATGGTCATTATAAAAAGGACTCATAATCCAATTGGCAGTATCAACAGTAAAACCATATTGACTGTGCATAATGAGCGTATAAAAAATGATAATTGTAAATGGAATAATATAAGCCCACATAAATCTTTTTATGTTTTTGACCTCTTTAAACAATAATATTCCAAAATAATAAAAGCAAATAATAAACCAAAGCCTTGCCAATAAAAATTTAAAAGAAACCCAAGGCATGGTGCTGGTAACCGTGGTAATTGCAATCCAACTTAAATTAATAATAATGGCAATGGTGATGGGATGATACAGTATCTTTTTTTCAATTTTAATATCGTATAAAACTTTTAAAATAAATAAAATCAAAATACCTGCCATCAGCGGCTCACCGGGTAAACTAATGGCTAACCCAAAATCTTTTAATTTAACGTTTAACGAGAATGGCGTGGTTATAATAATAAACCAAAGCACTTTATCGAGCGAGTAAAAATAAAATAGTAAGATGAGCACCAAAAGCGGAAGTAGAAGCACCCAAAAACTTTCAAAGGCAATAGCAACAGCGGTTAAAGCTATAAAACCACCACAAATTAAATAGAAGTAATAGTGTAATTTATTTTTAAAATCAATTAGTGGGACTGCCTGAAGTTTTTTTTTTTACCCTCTGAAAAAGAAATTATAATAAAACCTAAGAAAAGAGAGGCAACTATGCTAGAGAGCACGATAATCCATCGAACCGGATAAGCCTTTATATCCGCAACAAAAGGTTTAGTAACAACATTGGTATAGGTCAATTCTTTATTTAGATCACCAGTAATATCATCGTAAGAGGCCTTTAACTTGGTATAGTAGCCTAAAGCAGCATCCAATTTTGTATTTAAGGAGGTGAGTTCTGCCCCTTTTTCTTGAATGGTACTTGATATTTTACTTGCCTCACCACCTTTTGAATTAATTACCCCTCTGGTTATTTCTCTTGTTTGATTATAAACATCAATGATGTTATTTTCAACCCTTAATTTGCTAATTTGTACTTTTAAGGTATCGATTTCTTGTTTTTTTAATTCAAGTTGCTTAGCATACATACTATGCATTTCCTGACTTTTCTCTCGCTGTAATTGTCTTAGCTTAAGATTAGTTTCAGTAATTAATTCATTAACGATGGCGCAGGCTTTAATTGGATCTTTATCTAAAATTTCAATATTTACCGATTCAAATTCTGTTTTATTAATTGAAACATTATCATTGAATTCTAATATTAATTTAGAATTAGGCTCTTTTGAGTTATCGCCTAACCCATAATGATTGGCCAAATCAAACTTTTCTATGATTTTATTTTTAACATCGGCACTTTGAAATAATTGCAAAAGTTGTTCTGTTGCAGATTCATTACTATATGGTACAATGTTAACAGGATAAACTACTGCGGTTGATTTAAACTTAGGCTCTATAAAGGAAGCACTAGAAAAAACAGTGGCAGCCAAGCCCGAAATAATGGCGATGGCTATTAAATGCCACCTCCATTTAATTGCTAAATGATATAAACTGCCTGTATTGAATTCGTTTTCCTGTTCCATTCAATTAGGCTTTTGACAATTTAACATCTTTAATATTTTCGATAAGTAATATAGCCAACAATGCTAATATTAACGAAGAAAATACACTAACAGTGACAATTAACCAACGAATTGGGTACGATTTTTTTTCTGCCTTGAAGGCCCTGTTTACAATAAATTTACTTGTAAGAGATTGTTCAGCATCAATTCTTGCTTGTTCGTATTTAGATTTTACGATACTTAATTGGTTAATTTCGTGTTGTAGCTTTTCTCTTAAAGAAACGTAGGCACCACCGTAGGTAGATAAAATATCTAATTTTTGCTCTAAAGATTTTATACCAGCCGTATTATTTTTAGAGATTGCTAAAGCATACTGTTCATTAAAAGCCTGCGATTGCGTTTCATAATCGTTGATACCAAGCTTACGTAGTTTATTTAACGAATCTTCTATAGATTTGATGTAATCGCGTTGGGCAAACAAAGCCAGTTCTACAATTTTAAGACCTTGCCTAGCACGTTCATGTTGCATGTCGTTTTTAACAGAATCCACTAAAGCAGCAATATCATTGGTAATATCAGCAGCCATTTGAGGATTTTTATCCATTACAGTTACCTTAACAGACATAAACTCAGTACGTTCAAAACTTATATTTTCTTCGTACTCCTTAAATAGCAATGTGTTTCTAAATTTATCTTTAGCGTCTATATCGTAATGCTTCATTAACTTATATTTGTTACAGATGCGAGACCTGATATAGTCTGAATTAAGAATTTGAAGCATTTGTTCTGCCTCTTCTTCTTCACCAAATTTTAAGATATCTTCTTTACCTGTATTATTTTCGTTTAACAACGCTTTTGAAATGGAACTTGTTTGCGTTGGAAACATAATTACCTCTGATTTGTATTTAGGAGTAATCAAAAAAGAGGCAATAATTGAAATAATTGCAGAGGCGCATCCCACTATAATTAGCTGTTTACGCCAATTATAAACAAGAGAAATCAGGTTAACCGAATTAAAAGTATTTTGTGTGGTTTGTTCGGACATAATTTATTAAGCGCGGCAAAAATATAAAAAAATGTAAGAATGCCTTTAAATTTATTTAATATTCATTTTACATCGGTTCGATAATTCTCATTTTACAGCTAGTAATTATCTACCTCTTTTCTTAAAACCTTGGTTTTTATTGGAATTCGATTTTTTTGGTGAGCTATAGTTTGATTTAGGTTTGCTCTTCGCATCCTTTTTGTCATTTCTGTGATTAGGTGATTGCTTTGCTTTTGAGGATTTTGAATGATTGGTTTTTTCTTTAGTTTTAGCTGCACTAGCTTTGGGTTTACTTTCGGAAGAAGAGGATGCAATTAATTTGTAAATATTTTTTAATTCAGGTTCTGTTAAATCTCTCCAATCGCCAGCTGGGAGTCCTTTTAAACCAATGTCCATAATTCTGGTTCTTTCAAGCTTAATCACATCGTATCCAAAATGCTCGCACATCCTTCTAATCTGTCTGTTTAAACCTTGCACTAAAATTATTTTAAAAACTGTAGCATTTATTTGTTCAATTTTGCATTTTTTGGTGGTAACACCAAGCATAGGAACACCTGCAGCCATGCCAGCTATAACTTGTTCGGTAAGTGGTTTATTAACTGAAACAATGTATTCTTTTTCATGATTATTTCCAGCCCTTAAAATCTTATTTACTAGGTCACCATTGTTGGTTAAAAATATCAACCCTTGAGAGTCTTTATCTAACCTTCCTATCGGAAAAATTCTTTGTTGATGATTTACAAACTGTATTATATTGTCCTTTACATTGAGTTCGGTGGTAGAAGTGATGCCTGTTGGTTTATTTAAGGCAATAAAAATTAGCTCTTCGCCTTTGCGTGGCTCAAGTTGTTGACCATTTACAGTTACCATATCACCTGGCTTCACAATATCACCAATTACAGCTTTTCTTTTATTAATTAAAACCCTGCCTGACTCTATATATCTGTCAGCTTCTCTCCTAGAACATATTCCGCTTTCGCTGATAAATTTATTAAGTCTGATATTTGAGGAATTATCCATATAATGTTTATGTAGATCAATTAATAATTAATATATATGCTGAATTACTATTTTTTTTGAATTCATTATAATTTCATGATGAGTACTTAAACCTAATAATTTTAATGCCATGGGCGATTGCTGCGATATTACATAAAATTCTAAATTATCTAACTTTAATTTTCCTAATGCTACAGCAATGTAAAAATAACCAATGTTAGTTTTTATAAAACTTCCTAAATTAATTTTATCACCTACAATTTGCGGGTTTAATTTTTCCAATAAAACGCTCATCTCTTGCACTTCTTTCAACTGTTTTCTAATTTTCTCTTGTTCAATTTGCATCATAGAAAGTGAAGTTTCATGCTTATCTCCTGCCGAACTTTTTGCATCATTTTGTGCACCTTCTTTTAAATCAATCAAAACTCTTTCAAAAAAATTAAGTCTGTTATTCATTTCATGCTCACATGCTGCATAAACTTGCTCTTTAATTGTCATAAATCTTTTAATTTAATTGGGTAAAAATAGCTTATTAATTTTAAGATAATTTTATTTTTGAATTTGTTTATGCCATAAGCATTATGCTCTAGTTGTTCATTTAAAAATTTCTGCCTATGATATATTTAAAGCTTAATATAAATTTAAACACATCAAATTGCT
>CAIKXD010000216.1 GCA_903831265.1 uncultured Bacteroidota bacterium | reverse complement strand
GCATTGTTTGAACAAACCGGAGTAGTATAAGTAAATCCAGTAACTGGAGTTATCGTACTATTGATAGTTACACTAAATGTTGAACTACCTGCTAATTGACATCCTGAAGCTGTTACTGAATAAGTAACTACATAGGTACCTGGGGTAGAACCTGCTACGTTGATTTCGCCAGTTGACGCATTGATCACTAAACCTGCAGTTGAACTATAAGTACCTCCTGTGGTAAAGCCTGCGTCTGGTGTTGGCAACAGATTGGCATTGTTTGAACAAACCGGAGTAGTATAAGTAAATCCGGTAACGGGAGTTATGGCTGGCAAGATTTGTACATCAAGGGTTATTGGGGCAGATGGGCAACCATTATTTGTTTCAATAACCTGAACAGTATAAGTTCCTGGAGGAGTTGCCCCCCAGTTAATTATTATACGATTATTAAAACCACCTGGGCTTTGATTGGTAGTGATTACCCCCGCAAAACCTCCAGTAATAACTGACCATACATAAGTAGAACCAATTGTACCGTCTGGCCCATCTGGAGCTTGCCAATCTACTCGATAAGGTCTAGTTTCTCCTTGACAAATAATCTGTGGTGTATTTGTAAGTGTTTGAGCAAAACCTATTTCGCTGAGCAATATTGGCAGCAGAGCGAGTAAGAATTTAATTAGTTTTTTCATGATAATAATTTTTATTTTTTTCAATTCTAAATATCAAATTAATGTTAATTTTAACTTCTCTTCACTTTAAAACACATTAATTATCGGCACTAATATATAAATTAACTTTGATAACCGTTAACATATTTTTCATTTTAAGACTTTTTTCGGGGCATTTTTCTTAAATTTAAGTTAACAATTAAATTTCTTAAGATTAATATGAAATATGGAAGCTTGGTGTAATTCAAAAAATCGACAACCTATTTAATTATTTATAATTATAAAACCAATTATGATTAATCGTGAAAAAGGGGGGATAATGCTGGGTTAGGAACAATCGTAACAATAGCAGTTCCTAATGCAGACTGGCTGCAAACAGGAGGCCCAGGACTTGCAACGCTTACTAAACTGTAGGTGGTATTTATGGCAAGATTTCCTGTAGGTAAGCTTGCACTGCCTGCTCCGTTAAGCACTATTGTTTGGTTAGCGCCACCGTTAACATTGTAGGTGATTGTTGCGTTAGGAGTTCCTGTAAAGGTTATGTTGGTTCCTGTTCCGCTGCAAATAGTTGTTGAGCCGGCTATAGAAGCCGTTGGGTTTGGATTTACTGTTAAAGTAAATGTACTAACTAATGTATAAGTATCGCCAGCGTTAATTGTTGCACTGCCATCTGAATCACAATAGGTATAGGCACTAACTATTTGCTGAATAGGATTTGTGGTTAAATTTATTCCATTTGGTAAATTATTGTTTGGCAAAACACTACCAGCAATAGGTAACACACTTGAATATACCACACACGTTGTGTTTGCAGCGGCAACGGCATTTTGCCATGTTGTTAAAGCTGTAAGTGCCCCTCCACTGCATATGCTGGCCGAACCGTCTGCAACTATATTTGAGCTACAACAATTATAAGGTAAAAATGGACTAAAGGTGCAAATTCCTGGCGTAGGGGTTAAATCATTAAAAGTTGCATTGATACTTCCAGAAATTTGAGCGGTCCACCTGCCATCATTGGCTGCACCATTAAGAGGACAAATGCCATTTGGGGTGTAGGTGGTAAAGATTCCTCCTGCGTTCCATGCATTAGGATATATGTAAATCTGAATAGTACTATTAGAATTGTATCCATTTGGAATTGAAGCAAGATTTAATGCAAATGTGTTGTTTGCGGGTCCAGGACTAACTGTTTGTAGATCTTGAATAATTTGACCATCAACAATGATTGTTACCCAGTAGGAGGTGGCAACTGGGGTATTTGCACCAGGTTGATTAAAGCAATAATTATTAATGTTTATATTTAGAGTTAATGCATTTGCACTCCCTCCTACCGCATTGGGTGGGATGGTGAGAAGGGCTGCGTTATTAATTGCCTGCCCTAAACTTGCACCAAATGGGTCGGTAGCTACTACAACATTGGTGGAGGAAAAATTTTGGTTATATGTTACTGGAACAAGTGGCCCACCTGTTGCACAACAATTAGGTCCGCCTAAAATACCATTATAGGCTACAGTGAATGTTTCATTTCCACCGGTGCATGCAGGTGCAGACAATGTTGCGGGGTTGGGTGAAACTGTAAAAATACTTCCAATATTAGCGGCCACACAATCATTTTGAGGAGTCATAGACCACGTGCAGGTTGCAGGATTAAAGACAATATCAATTAAATCCGATGCAGAAGAAGGAATACTCGGATAAATAGTCACATTTTTAGTGCCACTTGAAATGATAGTACCAGTTGATTGGCAGGTGATTGTGAATGGAAGATTAATGTTGACGGTGTTGCAAAAATTTGTATTTTGAAGGGTTAGTGGCACATGAAAATTATTGCAACCTGTTACTGTAGAGGTTACTGGACCCGTTGGTGTGGTGATGGTAATAGTGGCAGGAGAAATGGCAATGTTGGCACCAAATATTGTACTTGCTGAAGATGCAAAATTGCCTGTAATTGGGGTAACTATATTAACCCCATTCTGCTGAACGGTAATGAATCCACCAGTCCCATTAAATCCATCACCAAAAGAATCGAAAACTGATAACGTAAATATGGTTCCAACTAAAGCGGGATTTAATGGCCCAGCAGCAACATTAATTGCACTTCCATTTAAAACCCCAAAACCATTTGCAACAATACCAGCAGTTAAATTACTAGTCACTTGCCAAGATATTTCGCCTGCGTCTGCTGACCCATAATTCCCAACTACATTAAAACTAATAGTTCCATTACAAGCAGTATTAGCCACATCGAAATAATACACTTGCCCTGCGCATGCATTATTGGGGCTTGAAGAAGACGAAGCATAAACAGGGCAATTTAAGAGGGTTGAAGCACAACTTGCGGGCGAATTGTAAGATTGTGAAAATGAGCAAGAAGGATCAGCAGAAAAGGAAGCAGTGATGTTACAACTTCCCCCTGTTGCAATAATCCCAGGCAATGTGTAATTAATTGGTGAGACAAAAGGTGCGTTAATTGTTACGCTTCCGCCACAACTACTGGTAACAAGCAATGTACCTGTTGCAGGAGGATTAGTTGCTGTTACCTGTCCTGTTACCGTATAAGTATTGGTTGCGGGTATACATGCTCCTGGAGTTGCTGTTACATCAGTAATATTACATAGTAAAGCACAATTAGTTGTTGCGGTAGAACCAGCTCCAGAACTAAATGAAATAGTGCCTGCTTGATTTGAGTAGTTAGTGAGTAACATGATGTAAAATTGTCCAGTAACAGCGCCAACAATATTTGCTTGTTCGGTAAAAGCAGCAGAAAAACTGCAATCCACACTTGGTGCAGTTCCATTTGCAATAGCCACACAACCGTTAGACAGTGTGGTGAAAGGTCCCCACAAATCAAAATCTACATCAATACCAAATCCAAAAGCATCTGTTTGTGAAATATCAATATTTAAGTTACCCGAATTTGCAATTTGCATGTAGTACCAAACTGGATTGGGCGATGAAAATAAACAATCGATAGGTCCTAAATCAGGCTGATTGGTGTTGTTTGGAAAAACATAAGAAGTACCATTGCAGAATGGCTGAGCTGCACCGCAATCGTTTCCTGTAGAAGGTGGAGCTGATGAACACGTGATTGTGGCAGCCCAACCTGAAGCAACATCTGAAATATCAGAATCAAAAACAAAAGTTATACATCCTCCTATGGTACTTGTAACAGTTCCAGGTCCAACTGTTCCGGTGTAACTTCCAATTAATGGCGACCCTATTGTTGGACCATTATATACATCTAAAAAATCAAAAAAAGACTCTGTATTAAAAGCAGTAAAATTGAAAGAAATATATTGACCTGCCGGAGCGCAAAATGTTGCTGTAAGCAATTGATTATTTCCGTAATTTCCAGCGGGGCCTCCACTATCATAAAACATACCTCCGCAAGCATTATTAACGGTACCCAAGTTACCCATATTGTAAACCTGAGCTTTCAATTGAGATCCAAAAATAAAAAAGGCAAGTAAAATTAGAAGTTTTTTCAATTTATTACTTTTTCAATTGTTCTTTAATAACACCATACTCGTTTAATATTAACTCTATATCAGGTTTGGCTGATTCGTCTTTTAAATTTTGCGGTCTAATTCTTCTCCCGTAAAGTTGATTTAATTCAGTTGAAGAAAACAATTCAATATAACCATCACCATTTGCTAATTCTATTATTCTTCTTTTTTCAATTAAACGAAAGTTTTCTATTCTAGCAAATTGGTTTAAAGCATTAATGTATATTTCCTCCTTATGTTTGGCATTCGAATTTAGAGAAAGAAGATAATGTGGTTTTAGATCCGATGAAGTGCTGAAATTATTAATAGGCACCTTTGGTTGAATTATTTTTTTTCCATCTTTTGCTTTAAAATTTTCTTTAGCCTTTTCATAGTTCTTAGTATCCTCCTCTTTATTGCCTGTCTCCTTATATCCTGGCAACTCTTTTTTTAAGTTGTTCTGCCTGCTATCACTTTTTGATATAATGCTAGTATTATTAACTTGCGATAAGGAAACCTTAGGCAGGCAAAACATGACTATAGTTAGCGCAATCATTAAACTTTTTTTGAAAAATACAATGTGGGGGTGATTCAACATAATGCGCTATAAGTCAATTATTTTATTTCAAACTTAACATTATTTTAACATAATTACAAAAAATATTTCAAATGGGCATTTTAAAATGCATAAAAATATAGGCTAAAAGCATGGAATTCAATAGTTAGAGCATTTTTTTTAATTAAATAACCAGGAAGTCAAAAAGTCTCAATCGTGTGAGAAATGTAAAAAAATAAATCTAACCTATTTGTACTGATAAATTTAAATACAACGTTTTGAATTATCCCCTACTACAGATTGAATATTAGAAATCTGCTCGACTTCATTTTAGTGGAATAAAGACACATATTGCCAATTTTAATTTCAGATTAGAACGCCTGCTTTCACTACTTAATCTTATTAATTGAGCATTGGTTAGTATTGCATTTGATTGATCAACTCTACGTAATTTAGGTTAAACAAACCTCTTAATCATGATAAAGAGGAGAAATTAAAGGAATGGGATTTACAGTTAATGTAACTTGACTTGTAAAGAAATGCACACAAGAAGGATTTGTAGGCAAAACAGCACTTATTAAGTTGTAGACTGCAGTGCTTGCTAAAACTCCTGTATTGAGTATTGCATTGCCTGCTGCATCTAAGGTTAAAGTTAGTGCACTTCCTCCGTTTATATTATAGGTTATAACAGCGTTAGGCGTTCCTGTAAAAATAATACTCCCTGAGGTCCCTGCACAAAATGTTGCAGCACCACTTATTGTTGCATTTGGCCCAAGGTTAACCAAAGAAAATGGCGAGTAGGTAAAATCGTTCCATGATAAAACAGACAACGTATTAAACGGAGCTGCAACACCTGCAATTACAGTTCCTGTATTTTGCCATTGTGGAATATTTTGCCAGTGACCAATTGATGCCCAATTTCCATCGGTTACTGGATCATAAAAAAAATTTAGACTTACTGGTGTAAGGCCTGATATTCGGTTTATATGATGAAAATAATTGGGATTAATTTCACAAATAGCTGCAGTTTTATTGTTACGATTGAAACTTTCAATGTTAGCATCAACATTGGCCAACCTAACATCATATTGCTGTGGTGCAGCATTAGTAGGAGTTATGGTCAGTGGCCTATATCTTGAAATTCCTAAAGAGGAACCCACTGGAAAAAGATAAATGCCGGTTGAAGCCATTAATCTGGACAATCTACCATTGCCTAAACTACTTACAAAGCCTGAAGTACGAGTAATTGCATTTACATTTGTATTTAAAATTGTCATTTTAAAATTAGCAGTTGCCAACTCTCTATCATTAAGTTCTAAAAGATTGTTTACACGAGCATCAATTGTTTGACTTTTTATTCCGGTACCTGTTAAAGATAAAATATAAAAATCGGTAACACTAGATCCGGTAATTAATTGATTAGTTCCATACAATTCAACTTGACTATTATTGGGTACAAAAGTTCCATTATTAACCCAATTATTTTGCACCTTATAAACTCCGTTTGCTCCACCACCGTTAGCATTGGCTACGTTTGTAAAATCGCCTTCTATTTGAAATAAACCTGCATTATCAATTGTTCCTGCAAAATTTGTTGCTGACCCTGTTTTTACAATTACTGTTGCACCGTTTTTTATGGCAATTGTGGCCCCATTATTATAAACCAACTGAGCCCACAAATTGGAATTATTAAAACACAACAGGAAGAAAGTTTTACAAATAAATCGTATTGTAAACCAACTAAAAAAAGAAGACGATGTAAAAATTGCGCTCAATTTAAAATGATAAAGTATTTTATTATTTATTGAGATCTTTAAGCGTTTTGCCTTTTTCAGGCACTTTTAACCATCTGTGTGTGTACTTGTAGGTACGTTCAACACCTTTTTCATCTGTAGAAATTTGATCACCCATAGTGGCTACAATTTGATACGAGAAAGGCACATTAGATTTTCCATTATTTAATTCCACCACTTCAAAGCTTTTTACAGACTTATTTTGCACAAAAACACCATTGCAGTTTCCTTCGGGCTGAATATAAATTTTTATTGGATGCTGTTCATTCACAATAATATTTTTTTGAAGAATTGGGTCTATTTCTATGAAAGCGTAACCGTCTTTTAAAACCCCTACACCATAATCCATGTATAAGTTTTCGGGACTTTCGGGGCAATTAAGCATTACCTCATTACCTTCTAAATCTTTGACTATAGTGGAAACAGCCCCAGGACCGACTATTTTTCTTTTTGTTCCTGCAGGCAAAATGATTGAACCAACTGACCAAATATCGCCAATTGTGTTTTGTATTTTTATACCATCTCCTACGGTAGTAGAGTTATACTCAATAAACAAACCTAAATTATTTCCTACAATTGAAGCTCCGGAGCCAGTAAGTGAGGCATTAATCGCTTGCCCTTGCCCTATTGCAATTAATCCTGTTCCAGTTGCATTAGCATTTACACCAAGTATAGTGGAAAAACCAGCTACAGAAGTATTAAAGTTACTTTTAACATCTAATTGCCCATCTGTTGTAATTGCATTTATTGATACTCTTCCATTGGCAGAAACACGCATTCTTTCGAGTCCTGATGTAGAAAAACCAAGAATATTGGCACCAGCTCTGTAAGCCCCCATTCCCGTATTGTTTAAAAAACTATAAAAAGGTAAAGCTGCAGTGCCGTCAACAGCTGCATGAACTTGATTTGCCACTGGAAAAATAAACCTGGTAACATTATTTGTTTTTACATTAATTGGCTGAAGATCAGTTGTACCTAAAAAATTGGTAGCAACATTAATTCCTGCATTGCCTATTAAAAACCAGGCATTGTTTGCAGGAGGCCCCACTGGGCCCGGAGGCCCCTGTAGCCCTGTGCAAGTCGATTGCCAAATTGATGTTACAGCATTATAAAAATAATAGCACTCTAGATTCAAATCGTAAACCATTAAACCATTGGCAGGTGAAGGTATCGCTAATCTTTGAGCGGTGGTTAATCTGGGTGCTAAAAATCCTTTATCGGTGCTCACTAACTCAAGTAATGCAGAGGCTGTTGGCGTTAAAGTACCAATTCCAACATTGTTTTGAGCAAGGCTATTTTTATGCAGTAAAAGCACAGCAATAATCATTAAAACATTCGATATGTTCTTTAATTTGTTTGCTGAAATTGTATAGAAGTGGTATTTATTCATATTTTAAAACGCGAGGTAAAGTTAATATTTTCTGTTGTTATTTAACTGATTAGAACTTTAATAATTAACCAATGCCGTTTGTTAATATCCAATTGAGTTTTAAATTCAGCTTTTCTTGTTTGCACAAGTAAAAACTGTACCCTCTTAAATGATTAGCCTCTCATCCATTCAAAATGAGCATTCGTTTCAAATCACTTTACTATTAAATTGGAGGTTATAAATCCCTTTATTGAAGTCAAAACTCACTTTTTTCACTAACCAAAGTAAGCTGCCAATCAAAGCGAGCCAATGATTTGCATAGCCCGCATGAACTCATAAAAAAACAACTAAAGTTTTTTATTTACTTTAGTTGTAAGTTTTTAAAGTAAATTCACCATTGAAGTGATTAAGAAAAAACGCAGCCCTTTTAGTTTAAACACTTGTTTTTTATTTCTCAAAAACAAAACATATCATGAAAATAGCCTTAAATGAACATAACAATCAAATGCAAATTAAAAATTTGATTGCTCAAGGATTAAGCAATGAAGCTATCATGGTTAGTTACGAAAATACAGGTTTTGATGAAAGTGAATTAAAGGAATTGCAGATGCTTATTCAAAAAATTAGAAATAAAAAAAGAACAGAAACCGGCATTCTTTTGGTTTTAATAGGAATTATTATTTTAGGACTTGGTTTTATGAGCTGCCTTTTATTGCATTATCTCGGAAACGATATTAACTTTTGGCTGTATGGATTAACAGGCATTGGTGCTTTAGCACTTTTTATTGGTTTAATTTTAATTTTTAGTTAAGCAATTTCTTTGTTTAACGCTGTCAATTATTAGAGCATAATTTTGTTGTTGTTTTGGGTATAGCAAAATTTGTTTAGTTTTACCTACCAAAATAATTGATTTTGCAAGAAACAACATTTAAAATAACAGGTGAGTATATTGAGCTGATTAAACTTTTAAAGGCTATAGGAATGGCCGAACACGGCGTTGCAGCAAAACAAATGGTAAGCGATGGCATTGTATACCTAAACAACCAAAAGGAATCGCGCTTTAGAGCCAAATTGCGTAAAGATGATGTGATTACTGTTTATGATCAAAAAATTACAATCCAATAAATTTTGATTCATTTAAGGTTTAAATATAAAATTTCGTTTCAACTTGGCCTACTCCTGGTTATATTCGTTAGTAATTTTGCATTTGCCCAAGATGATAAATCAGATGTACAAAAAGATAATTTTATTGAACAGCGTGTTGAACAAATTTCAGAAAATGCCGACAATGCCGATATAGATTATTCTAATTTGCTTGAGGAACTTCAATATTTTCAAAAAAATCCGATTAACCTTAACAATGCAAAGGCTGAGGATTTGAAAGCCCTTAACATACTTACAGAAGTGCAAATTTTAAGTTTGCTCCGTCATATTGAAAACACAGGCAAGCTGGTTGCTATTTATGAATTACAGGCCGTAGAAAATTTTACACTTGAGGATATCAATAAAATAAAGCCATTTATTCATGTTTCAAATAATTTAGAATCGCCCAAGCTAACGCTCAATAATATGTTAAACAATGGAAGCGCCTATTTAGTAACACGTATTAGCTTTACAGGAGAAGATCAAAAAGGTTTTAACGATGTTTCTGATTCGATGTTGGCGATTAACCCCAATGCAAAATATTTAGGTAGCAAATATGGTTCGTTCAGCCGATTTAGATACACCTATGGAAATTACGTTAGCATTGGAATTACAGCAGATAAAGACCCTGGTGAACAGTTTTTAAAAGGAGCACAAAAAAATGGATACGATTTTTACTCAGCACACATTTCACTTAGAAATTACAAGTTCATCAAAGCTTTTGTGATTGGCGATTACCAGGCACAATTTGGACAAGGACTTACATTTTGGATGGGATTGGGATATGGTAAAACTTCGGATCCTATGTTGGTAAAACGCAGTGCAAGAGGAATTTCGCCAAGTAATTCTATCAACGAAAATTTATTTTTAAGAGGCGTTGCAACTACTATACAACTTAAAAAGTTATATTTCACTGCATTTTATTCCGAAAATAAAGTGGATGCTTCTATTAACACCATCGACACCTTAGAAAATACAGCTGAAAGTATTTCGTCATTGCAGTTATCGGGTTTGCACAGAACACCTAGAGAAGTTGCTGGCAAGAACTTTTTAACACAATACACAAGAGGAGGAAATGTGAACTTTAAATCGCGTACTTTTTCGCTTGGCGTTACAGCTGTGCAATCTGTTTTTGGCATAAACCTTGAAAAAAATTTAGCGATTTATAACCAATACGATTTCACCGGAAAAAGCCTTATCAATATAGGAACAGACTACAATTGGGTATGGCGTAACTTAAATGTTTATGGCGAAGTTTCGCGAAGTAATAATGGAGGAATTGCACAAGTGCACGGTGCCATCATTACGCTTGATCCAAGATTTTTTGTTTCCATATTATATAGAAATTATAGTTTAATGTACCAAAACCTAAATGGCAATGGCGTTGGCGAAAACACTAGAAATAATAATGAAAAAGGAATGTTATCTGGCTTTGTTTTTAAACCTTACAAGTTTCTTTCTATAGCAGGATATTATGATCGATTTGTATTTCCATATTTAAAATATCAGGTAAATACAGCAACTTATGGCAACGATTATTTAGCACAAATTAATTATACGCCCTCTAAAAAAACAGAGATGTATGCCCGAGTTAGAAAGCGTTTGAAACAAAAAAACAATGCATTATCTGAAGCGGCAATTCAGGAAACGATTGAAACCCTTCAAACAAATTATCGCTTTAATATTATATACAAACTCAACCCTGCAATAAGATTGCGCAGTAGAGTAGACATTACTGAATACAAGCTAGGCAGCGCTACCAGCAGAGGTTTTATGATTTATCAAGATGTTAACTACAATCCTAACATGGGTAAATTCTCCTTTAACTTTCGTTATGGTATTTTTAATTCCGATGATTTTAACTCGCGCATTTATGCCTACGAAAATGATGTGCCTTATTCATTTTACATACCCTCATTTTCAAACAAAGGCACAAGAACCTATATCACCTTAAATTATTCCTTTACCCGTCATTTCGAAATGTGGTTCAGAGTTGCACAAACTTGGTACAGTAATGTATATGTAATTTCAGAGGGCTCTCTCAACGAAATTGATGCCAACCACAGAACAGATTTTAAGCTGCAAGCAAGGTATAAGTTTTAAAGCATATCATTTTACAAGCAACATCATTTTTTACCACAAGAACAAAATTAAGTGCCAAAATTGTTTAAAGAACTATTTGCAAAAACACCAAAATTACCTGTTGTAAATAAAATGCATGCGCAATTTTTGGGCGCATCCCTTTCATTTTTATTTACATTCAAGTATCATTAAACCAAGCACTAAAAAATGAAAGATTCAGGCCATCCGCTATATCTTTTTTGTGCTAAAATATTCGGTTCAAAATAAAAAAATCGATGTGCACAAAAAAGGATGTCGCTCCTGTCCTTTGCGATTTTAACACCGCTCCCACCCGGGTTTTCGCAATTGATTAATATATAAAGAATCTGCGCATTGAAGAGGTATAACGCTTACCCGCAAAAGCGATAGCAGCTATCCCGCCATGCGGGAGCGAATAGCGCGACCTTGTTGCAAGCGATTGCAATCGGTTGCAACAAGGATTTGCCCAAATCATTAAAGTTTAATTCTATTAAATTAGGTTAAAATATGAACTTAAAAACTACCTACTCGTAAGGCATAAAACTTACAAAAGCATTAATGCACCGCGCCATGTTTATAAATCAATTGATAGATTAAAATGCGCGTTCAATTATCAATTAGTTTAGAGACATCTTAACACATTACAAGTTATGAAAAAATTGAACTATTTAAACACAAGTTATAAGGCCGTTTTAGTATTTATTTTGGCGATTATAATAAACACATCTTTTGCGCAAAAACCGAAAGAACTGCCTACGGTGCGCATTTTGTTTGTGTTTGATTGCTCATTAAGTATGATTGGCAAATGGGAAACGGCCAATAAAATGGAAGTGAGTAAAAGTATTTTAACGCAAACGGTGGATAGTTTGGCCAAACTGCCCAATGTTGAAATTGCATTGCGCATGTATGGTCATCAATACTCGGTAAATCCTAAGCCTAATTGCGAAGATACCAAGCTTGAAGTGCCCTTTGGTAAAGGGAATGTAACAGCCATAAAAAACAGAATTAAAGATGCTGTGCCACGCGGAACAACGCCCATAGCCTATACTTTAGAACAATGCGGTGCCGATTTTCCTGCTTGTGCTAATTGCAGAAATATTATTATTTTAATTACTGATGGTGTTGAAGAATGCAATGGCGACCCGTGTGCTGTATCGCTTGCATTGCAATCGAGAGGTATTACATTGCGTCCTTTTGTGATTGGTGTGGGCTTAGATTTAAATTTTAAAAAAACATTTGAATGTGTAGGTAAGTATTTTGATGCGGCTAACGAAAAATCATTTAAGCAAGCCATGGGAGTTATTATTTCGCAGGCTTTAAACTCAACAACATTGCAGGTAAATTTATTAGATGCCAATGCAAAACCAAGTGAAACTGATGCCAACATGACCTTTTATGATGCAGGAACAGGCGCCATAAAATATAATTTAGTACATACCTTTAACAATGCGGGTAATCCTGACACCTTACCTATTGACCCCATGCCTACCTACAATTTAACGGTGCACACCATACCGCCAGTAGAGAAACAAAACATTGAGTTGATACCGGGTAAGCATAATACAGTTGCAGTATATTGCCCACAAGGTTATTTGAATTTAAAAACAGGCATTAAAGAATACAAACAATTAAATTACATTATTAGAAAAAATAAGGATATGGCCACATTGCTTGTAGCGCAGGCCGATAAACCAGAAAAATTAATTACCGGAAAATACGATATGGAAATATTGACTATGCCGCGTATATATGTAAGTGATGTTGAAATAAGCCAAAGCAAAACCACCACCATTCAGGTACCTCAGCCAGGCATTGCCAACATTTTATTTTCGGGCCCGGGTGCGGGCAGTTTATATATTGAAGAAAAAAATAAACTAAAATGGTTGTATAATTTTCCTGATAATCCTTCAAGAGAAACCTTGGTATTGCAACCTGGCAAATATAAAGTGGTGTTTAAACCAAAAGCAGCCAAAGAAAGCATTTACACCATAGAAAGAGAATTTATTATAGATGCAGGAAGCTCTGCTACTGCTAAAATGTTTTAGGTTGGTTAAGATTTGAATGAAAGTAAAAAGGCTTTATAATTTCATTTAGCATTGTATCTTAAAATTGTAAACTGATAAATTATCCTGTTTTGAATTAATCG